>NZ_JAAHHU010000580.1:0-2759 GCF_010672095.1 Moorena sp. SIO3I6
ATCAGTTATCAAAAAACCTAGCTTCCTTCTGGTAGGTAATCTCTCTTCTGATGCCCTGTTCCCTGTTCCCTGTTCCCTGTTCCCTATTACCTACTATTTATAATTGTTCAACCGCACATGATATTAACATGAATGGGATTAAAAAAAACTACCAAGCAGCAGTATATCTCAACACTGACCTCCAGGGGTCAGGATTCCCAATTCTGTGCCTTCACGGTCATCCAGCCTCAAGTCAGTGCCTTTCCGTTTTTACCCAACATCTATCCCAGAGGTTCTGCACTATCAGCCCTGATTTGCGAGGATATGGTAAAAGTCCAGCTGATCGGGATTTTCAGATGACCGACCACTTGACTGACTTGGAATCCCTGCTCGACTACTACCACATTGACCGCTGTTTGATACTAGGTTGGTCTTTAGGGGGAATTTTGGCAATGGAGCTTGCCCTGAAGCTACCTCAGAGAGTCACAGGTTTAATTTTAATCGCCACAGCTGCTCGACCTTGGGGTAATCATCCCCCCATTAGTTGGCAGGATAATCTCTATACCGGCATCGCTGGTGTCTTAAATTGGTTACAACCAGGATGGCAGTGGAATATTGACACATTTGGTAAGCGATCGCTTTTTCGGTATCTGATCCAACAACACACAAGCAGCACCTACGAGTATATTGCCAAGCACGCCATATCAGCCTATTTACAGACCTCCCAAGAGGCTACACAAGCACTCAACGCTGCCATTAGGGCTGGGTATAACCGTTTGCCAGACTTACACCAGATTCAATGTCCCTCCCTGGTCTTAGCAGGAGCTGCTGATCGCCATATTACCGCAGCATCAAGTAAAGAAACCGCTAAACATCTTAAGGATAGCCAATGGCAATGCTATAAAAATACGGCTCACTTGTTTCCTTGGGAAATTCCCGATCTGGTGTTAAAAGATATCGACAGCTGGATTAGCAATAATCCCCAAGTTTTAAGGTAATCAGAATGTAGAATTAAGAATGGAGAATTAAGAATGGAGAATTAAGAATGGAGAATTAAGAATGGAGAATTAAGAATTCTACAAGTATTCAACCTAATGCAATTAGCCGTGGGCTAAAGGCTCACGCTGCGCGAACAGCTTTCCATAACATAGATTAAACGAATGCTTAGCTGTTTTATAGCCTTTATTCCATGTAATAGGTACAGTTATCAACCTCAAAGTCCCCCTTTTTAAGGGGGATTTAGGGGGATCCCTTTGTACCTCATGGGAAAGAGAATTTCTATATTCAAAAGCTGTTCGATGTAGCGTGCCTTATGCCCATAAGCTGTTCGCGTAGCGCTTAAGCTGATAGCTTACAATTCTAAATTCTAAATTCTAAATTCTAAATTCTAAATTCTTAATTCTTAATTCTTAATTCTTAATTCTTAATTCTTAATTCTCAATATGGTTAAACATCATGACGACTATTGAAGTGCGTCCTGTGAAAAATAAACAAGAGTTAGAGGATATGTACCACCAGCGGTGGCTTGTCTTCAGAAAACCCTTAGGTATGGAGAAAGGAACAGAACAAGACCAGTACGAGAGTAGTGCTTTTCATCTCGTTGCTATCTGTAATAATCAGGTAATTGGTTCAGCAAGATTAAGAGAATTGTCTCCCGGATTGGGCACTATTGCCTACGTTGGACTATTACCTGAATTTCGTCACCAAGGCATCGGAACTAAACTGATCGAAACATTAATTGAAAAAGCCAAAGCAAAGAATCTCAAAGCTTTGAGAGTAATGACTAGAATTAATGCCCTAGGTTTTTATAGTCGCCTTGGTTTTATACCTGACGGTGAGCCATTTGATTATGTTGGCATCAGCCACCAATTTATGTACCTTAATATCTAGCAAAGGGAACAGGGAATAGGCAACAGGGAGTAAGTCCCCATCTCCCCATCTCCCCATCTCCCCATCTCCCTATCTCCCTATCTCCCCATCTCCCCACACCTCCCACCCTCTTTTTAATTATGGGTATTCAACCAGACTTGATATTAGCTTGCCATCTGCGGTTGATAAACTGGAAGAATTTCCAGCAATTCCGAGTAAAGGCAGAGATTCTTGATAGTATATTTAACAAACACTGACTCTTTCTGAGCACCACAAGACCCTTTCAGCTGCAATGTCTTACTTTCATCTTTAATCAATTCAGCACGACAATGGTAAATCAAGCCATTAGGTTTTTGAAAGCTGATCTCAGCTTGAATAGAATCCTGATTCGCATCTTCCTTAATAATTGAACCACCAACTTTATGCTTAAACCAATTCCATCCGTAGCGGAGGATAAGTTCCCTTTCCAATACCTGAATTTTAGTCGGTAGAATTCCCCAACCTCGATAAACTCGATTGAAGCATTCAAGATCACCACTACGGATTAAAATTGATTTAAATGAATCTTGATCTAAAACACCGTAGTATCTTCCATCTGGGAAATCAATCGCAGTGGGAGCAAACCGATGACCACCAAAGTGGCTAGCTTTCCAGAGTCTGACATTGGTTAAGGATAACTCATTAACAGTAGCTAAGGCTTTGCAGTAAAAAGGATTACCATACCTGGCGCAACACACATCATGGCTACCGTGGGTGCAAACTAAAATGTCTCTAGTGTCACTGTCTTGTGTTACACAGT
The DNA here is from genome assembly GCF_010672095.1 of Moorena sp. SIO3I6. Taxonomy (NCBI): domain Bacteria; kingdom Bacillati; phylum Cyanobacteriota; class Cyanophyceae; order Coleofasciculales; family Coleofasciculaceae; genus Moorena; species Moorena sp. SIO3I6. The sequence continues at coordinate 2,648 of NZ_JAAHHU010000580.1, forward strand.
TTGGCGTTTCTCCAGCTAAGAATTGTTTGACAATCCCAGCTACCTCACCAAGATTAGTCACAACACACTATAGCTTGCTGTACCCTTTTAACCTGGCTTCACCGTTGTGACT
>NZ_JAAHHU010000581.1:0-2758 GCF_010672095.1 Moorena sp. SIO3I6
ATCCGGAAAGATGCAATCCATAAATTAACCTCTTGGCTTTGCAAGAACCACGCAGTCATTGGGTTAGAAAATTTGAATGTTTCCGGTCTGTTGAAAAACCACAAAGCACGCAGGTGCTATAGCCGATGCCGCTCTTTATGAAATTCGTCGCCAGGTCGAATATAAGTCGGAGTGGTACGGCTGCCAACTGGTTTTTGCGGATAGATTCTATCCATCCACTAAAACCTGTTCAAGCTGTGGTCATGTTCAAGAAATGCCACTCAAAGAACGAGTTTTTAATTGTGAGGCTTGCGATTACACCGCTGATCGTGATCTGAACGCAAGCCTTAATTTAGAACGTTATGCCGAGGGCTTCTCGGTTTAAGCCTGTGGAATAGGAAGTGCCGACACCCTATGAAACCCAGATAATCTGGAGGAAGCAGGAAGGGAACTTTAACACGGTTTCTACCGAGTTATATCAGTTTCTCATAGCAGCTCAAGGAGCTTAAACAGTTAAAATGGATCATTAATTATAGTCTATAATTCCTTGACCAACATCTCTTCTCAATCCCCCATGTTTCTTTAGGGGGAGAATTAAAACTACAAAACCCGTCCCGATACAGTAAATTTTTTGAGGCATCCATGGCTACCCCAATCACAAACAGTCCCGAAAAAGAAAAAGCTCTGAACCTGGTACTAAAACAAATTGAGCGTAGTTTTGGTAAGGGTGCCATCATGCGCTTGGGTGATGCCACCCGCATGAAAGTGGAAACAATTCGGAGTGGGGCAATTACCCTAGATTTAGCCTTGGGGGGTGGTCTGCCGAAAGGTCGCATTATTGAAATCTATGGTCCAGAAAGCTCTGGTAAGACAACCCTAGCGTTGCATGCTGTCTCAGAAGTCCAAAAATCTGGGGGAGTTGCAGCGTTTGTTGATGCAGAACATGCTCTTGATCCCACCTACTCTGCAGCTTTGGGGGTTGACATCGAAAACCTTTTAGTATCTCAACCTGACACAGGGGAATCAGCCCTAGAAATTGTGGATCAACTGGTTCGTTCTGCGGCAGTGGATATCGTTGTGATTGACTCCGTAGCTGCTTTGGTACCCCGTGCAGAAATTGAAGGGGAAATGGGTGACAACCAAGTTGGGTTACAGGCGCGGTTGATGAGTAAAGCGCTGCGAAAAATTGCTGGTAACATTGGTAAGTCTGGGTGTACTGTTATTTTCCTCAATCAGCTACGACAAAAAATCGGCATCACCTATGGTAGCCCAGAGGTGACTACGGGTGGTAATGCACTTAAGTTCTATGCTTCAGTTCGCCTGGATATTCGTCGCATTCAAACCCTGAAAAAATCTAACGAGGGGGAATATGGGATTCGTGCCAAAGTCAAAGTTGCCAAAAATAAAGTTGCCCCTCCTTTCCGCATTGCAGAGTTTGACATTATTTTTGGCCAAGGGATTTCCCGCTTAGGGTGTCTGGTGGATTTAGCAGAACAAACCAAAGTCATTCTGCGCAAGGGAGCCTGGTATAGCCACAATGGAGACAATATTGCTCAAGGTCGGGATAATACAGTTAAGTATTTAGTTGAACATCCCGAGTTTGCTGAGAATATTGAGCAGCAAGTACGTCAGGCCCTCGACATGGGAGCAGTAGTTTCCGCTAACTCAGTGGCTCCTATGGATAGCAAGGACGGAGATAGCATCGAAGCAGGAGATGAGGAGGCTTAATTTATTAGTTATCAGCAATCAGCAATCAGCAATCAGCTATCAGCAATCAGCTATCAGCTATCAGCTTTTGAATAAGCGATGCAGCCCGCGCTGCCGTGGTTCCTCCCACTTGCTATTGCATAAAGACAACAGGTAAGGATTGGTTTAATCTGAGTGAAGTCACAGGCTGGAAGCCTGTGCCACAAAGCTGACCGCTGACCGCTGATTGCTCAATGCTTACAATTTACTTTTCTTGAGTGTACTTTCTAATTAAAAAGCGGTCTAGAATTTCTAACTGCTGAGCCGGAGTGAGTTCAGAAGAGGTTGCTCCTTCAAGCTCTTGCATTTCTTGTGCAGAGTCAACTGATCCAAATACGTCTGTTTCTTGCCCGTGTACAAATGGGTTAGTATCTTTGCTGATCTGATCTTGAGATAAGGATGAGGCAGTTGTTGCTTGATCACTGGTTAAGTTGTTTTCTGCTGCTAAAGCTTCGATTTGGGCTAGGATATTTGAGCTAATGTTCTCTACTGTCTTAGTCTGTTCGCAAAAGAAAAAACAAAAACTAATGCTAGCGAGTTGAACATACTCCCCATCCTGGAGCAGATGAGATCCTTTGACTCGTTTTCCATTTATAAAGGAACCATTAGTGCTCTTAAGGTCAATTAAGTAAAATCCCTGCTTCTGAATGTGCTGAATCACAGCATGATGTCTAGACAAACGCTTCTCGGGGAGCTGTATTGCTGACTGGCGTCCCCGACCGATTGTCCAAATTGCTTGAGGCTGGAGCAGGGTTTGACTTTTACCATTCACTAGGTTAGTCAGCAAATAGGCTTGTTGGCCCTGAATGACACCAGCTACATATCGTGTTTCAAACAAGCCGATAGGATGGTTACTTTTGTCCAGCTAAAGATTTTTTGTCTAGTAGAGTGTATTGATGCTTTTCAATAAAATCTAGACGAGCCTAAACATTTAGTTCGCACCTAATCCGAGCCGTTAGATAGGCTATGCTCACCATGGCTTGCATGGCTTCCATAATCTTCTTGTCCCATTAGTATACCCTGAGATTCCTCT
>NZ_JAAHHU010000582.1:0-2746 GCF_010672095.1 Moorena sp. SIO3I6
TCTGGATCGGGGGGTAAATGTCGTCCGCTCCAGGTTCGGTCTGTTAATGAGTCCCAAGAAGTATAGGGTGCGATCGCGCTTAACTTATGGGGACGAGTGGGAATTTTGTAGACGACATTGTTAATCATTGTTTTGTTGGCTTGACGTCTTAGATAGTCGTTGCTTTGAATAAACTCCCAAATCCCCTTGAACTTGTTTAAAGCAAAGTTTTATAACCGGTTCCTAAATCCGTCTCTAGATGTATTCCTTTTTTTTGTCATCGAACTAGTTCCCTTTTGGATATATAGCCTTGAGAAATAGGTCATGAAAAACTATGCCTATTTCTCATAACGACAAAAACTACTCGTAACTCTTTCCTACTCTGACATTTGCCCTGTTCGCTGTTCGCTTTTTACCTCACTCCTCTGTTTACATCTCAAATAAAAAGCCTAGAGCAGTATTACTTGTCCCAAGAGTTTTTGTCCCAAGAGTTGTTACCTTTGAAGTTACACATTTGTAATTATAGTGTTCTATCTAATTCTTATCCACAGTTTCAAAGGATTCTGAACCGAGTGGACTGGGCTTCCAGCCTTGAATATTGGCTCGCTTACCTAAAAGCGGTTGGGAGTGGACAATGGGAATGCGCACGGCTTCTTCAAATAAAATTTTATCCACTTGGCGATAGATTCTTGCCCTAGCATCCTTGTCTTGGGTCTTACGACCGGTTTCCAATAGCCGTAGGATTTGGTTATTTTTCCAACGTCCAAGGTCAGCGGTAGCATTAGGTCCGAAGTGGGAATAGTAGAAGTTATCTGGGTCGCCATATTCCCCAGTCCAACCCAATATAAACCCTTGGAAACCAGGAGACTTTTGTCGGTCTTTGAGATAATCTTTCCAGGGTTTGGTTTTTAAAGTAACCTTGATGCCAATCTTACCCAAGTGATCAGCTATTCCTTGGGCGATCGCTTTCGGATCAGGATAGTAGGGGCGGGATATTTTCATATACCAGAGTTCCAGGTCAAAGCCTTTGGGGTAGCCAGCTTCCCTCAGCAGTTGCTTGGCTAGCTGTGGATCATATTTATAGCTACCAAAATTGGGTGACTCAGACCAATCGAGGAGGGGTGGGGTGAAGTGAGCATCACTCTCTCCTAAACCCTGCCAATTTTTTTCGACAATCTTTTGGTGATTAATTCCTAATGCGATCGCAATCCGTACCTTTTGTTTAGAAAGGGGTTTGTAGTTGGTATTGAGGGATAGATATCCGACATTGAAGGAGGGACGGAAAATAGATTTGAGCTTAGCCTCACCAACTAAATTTTCTAATTGCTTAGGAACTAGGTCTGACGTGAAGTCAATCTCTCCAGATTTCAACATGGTCAGCCGCTTCGCAATATCCGGGATGAACCGCACGATTACCTTTTCTGCTTTAGGTAGGTTTGGTTTCCAGTAGTTTGGGCTCTTTTCTAGGATAATTTCCTTGCCATTACGCCACTCTTTGAATTTAAAGGGACCTGTCCCTACCGCTAGAGATGACTCACGACCATACTTAGAACCTGCTTTCTTGATGGCGGTTGGGCTAGCGATACCAAAGTAGCCTGACCCAATCATCGCTGGAAAAATGCTTAAGGGCTGTTTCAGGACAAATTGAATTGTATACTTATCTTTGATGACTATCTGTTGTAATAGGGATTTCGAGTTTCCCTTGAAGCCACCAAATAAATCAGCCCAAATTTGATACTTTCTGTCTTTATCGCGATAGCCATATTTGTTTTCCGGGTCCCACCAACGCTCGACATTGAACTTAACTGCTTCAGCATCGAAATCAGTCCCGTCATGAAACTTGACCCCTTGGCGCAGTTTAAATGTCCAAACTCTGCTATTGCGAGACGCTTCCCAATCAGTAGCTAATCCCGGTTCCAGTTCTATCGTTCCCAGCTTGTATTCCACTAGGCGATTGTAAATTTGTTTCTGGACAACTAGGGATTCCCGGTCGCTGATATTACCCGGTTCTAGGTTTTCTGGTTGTCCCACTGCTCCGTAAACGATTGTCCTTCCCTTGGAATCCTTAGAAGGTTTAGTTGGGGAAGGAGTTGGAGTTGGAGTTGGAGTTGGAGTTGGAGTAGGGCTGGGAGTAGGACTAGGGCTGGGAGTAGGACTAGGGCTGGGACTAGGGCTGGGAGTAGGGCTGGGAGTAGGACTCTCAGAAACAGTAGGAGTAGGACTGGGAGGGGTATTTGTCCCAATCCAATTAGAAGGGCTAACGCAGTTAGAGAGAACTATAGTTAGGACAAAAGCCACAAGCAACAGTATGGGTCGCCATCGCCTCATTGATAAAACTCCTTTATATTGCGGCTCTTGCCAGGAATTGGTAACTAATAGTCATTAGTCATTTGTGATTAGTTTTTATTGACAGGACTTACCCTTGCTTCTGTTCCTCAACCCTAATTGTAGGGGAGCAATGGTTACGTCATCACTATATGTAGCGCAACTGCTTAAGTCCTTATTGATTTATGTTGATTTGAATACATCTCCGATTATAAAAATAATTTCCGAACTTTTAGGCGTTAATTGTGTTTTTTCAGTGTTTTGGGTTATCAAAAAAGTGGTCAAACCCAAATTAACCAAAAAGTTGGAAGCCAGAACTTTGAGCAGGGGGACCCTGGCTTCCCGCTACCTATCACTAAAGACACCATAACTATGGTAAAACCTATACCTGCCCCGCGTCCCCTCACTCCCTAACTAAGGCAGGGCGCTAACTGATCCAAGG
>NZ_JAAHHU010000583.1:0-2743 GCF_010672095.1 Moorena sp. SIO3I6
CTCAGTACCAACTGAAAGCAGCTCAACCGTGGTGGAATGTGTTAAAGCAAACGCACCGTTGTGACGCAGTGCGTTTCGCCCTGGGTCTCCTGTGGTTCCCAAATCTGGCAAACCCTTCCCAGAAACTGACAGACCAAATCTTTCGTTGTTTTCAATCCGATTCCCACGCAGTATCGGTCGAGCGTCCCCAGAAACCACTATCCCAAAGATGTTTTGAGAGGTTGTGTTATCCACCAGCCTGGGCGCTGCATTACCATCAACAGCAATGCCATTACCCATTTTTATACAGGTATTCCCTTGGATGTTCCCTTTGGCATCCCTGGTAATCGATATCCCTTGACCCTCTATACCACTACCAATGAAATTATTATCTTTAACGTCTGGTGTGGCTTCACCTGTGACATTAACCCCTTCACGATTGCACTCTTTAAAGGTACAATTAGCAACCATAGGGCTACCAGACTCAATCCAGGCACCAGTACCTCGGCGCTCACGATTGGTCATGGTTACTCCCCTGAGGTCGGTATCCTTAGCTAGGATCAGGGTCACGTTTTGACCACCACCGAAACGGGTGTTGAACAATCCGTTGCCTTCAATTAAGATATCCTTGCCTTTGTTTGCTTCATCCCCTATAATTTTTACACCAGAGGGAGCTTTCAGCGGAAAGGTTTCACCACTAGTGGTACTATAAGTACCAGGTTTTAGTTGAATCTGGTCACCTGATCCAGCTGAATCAAATGCTTTGGTAATAGTTTTAAAGGGCGTAGATTCGCTACCATCAGCGCTATCACTTCCAGTAGCTGGATTGACGTATAGAGTTGCCATAATTTAGGATTACCCAAAACGCTTAAGAACACAGCAAAACGGCGGTGTCACCCATGGGAGGGTTCACCACTTGCTAATTTCCTGAGCAGGAGGCTAGCATTCTTTAGAAATACTCTTAAGAATTGTTACCTAGATAGTGTGCCTGCTTTTACTGCCTATATCTCACAGTTTAAGCTCGATTTTCATTAAATGTCCATATTAATTAATCCTTAGTCTTTAGCCCTTAGCCTTTAGTCCTTAGTGCTTTGATTTAGGTCTTGGTGATTAGTGCTTTTCCCAAATTGACTAACAGATTGACAAACATCAGGTCTCCTGGCAGCTACCGAGCATCAAGTAGAAAGCACCAAGCACGAATTACCAAGCACCAATGACTAATGACTAATGAGACTTAAGCCGATTTGCTCTGGATTTCCTGTTCTGGCAAGGTCAGAATCTCTACGCCGTCAGCAGTGACCACTACAGTGTGTTCAAATTGGGCAGAAAGTTTGCGATCGCTTGTTAGAGCTGTCCACTTATCAGCTAGAATTTCCACTTCGTAGGTACCTTCGTTAATCATTGGCTCGATAGTGAAAACCATACCAGCCCGGAGGCGTTTTCCTTTCCCTCTAGTGCCATAGTGAGGAATTTGGGGAGCTGTATGGAAAATCTTGCTAATCCCGTGTCCAACAAAGTCTCGCACTACGGAAAAGCCGTTGGACTCGGCATACTCTTGGATAGCAGCACCAATATCGCCAACTCTTGCTCCTGGCTTGACCTCAGCAATACCACGCATCATACACTCTTCAGTAACTTCCACCAGCTTTTTTGCTAGGGGTGAGGGGGTACCAACAAAAAAGGTTCTAGAGGTATCCCCGTGATATCCATCCAGCTTTGGTGTTACGTCAATATTAATGATGTCCCCATCTTTAAGGATTTGCTTACCGTTAGGGATACCGTGACAGACAACTTCATTGATACTAGTACAGATAGATTTAGGAAAGCCCTGATAACCTAAGGGAGCACTGATTGCCCCATGCTCTTTTGTCCAGCGTTCCGCTTCATCATTAATCTCTAGGGTGCTTACCCCTGGCTTAACCATGGGTTCTAAATGGTCTAACAGTGCAGTGGCTAAGCGTCCAGCAAGACGCATTTTAGCTATTTCTCTACTGGATAAGATGACAATTCGTTCAGCTGCCATGAGTGTCTATTCCGTCAATTACCCCAAAAATTGGGAAAAATTATACTATTTGTGGTTTTTTTAATTGTACAATAATATGATCGCTCATTAACGCCGGTCGGCTTGAGAGCAATCGGTGAAGTATATTGTGGGTTTTAGGGAATCGGGAATCGGGAATCGGGAATTGGGAATCGGGAATCGGGAATCGGGAATCGGAAACTTCGGATCAGGTAAAAATGCTATGTACCTGGTCTTTTGTTTGCTATCCAAAGCCTTAATTTTTCAATAGAATAGGTCAGTTGATAAGACCAAGTAGGAGTTGATTGTGGAGGTCAAAGCCGCAGTAGCTTTTGAAGCAGGCAAGCCTTTATCCATTGAAACGGTTCAGGTAGCGGAACCTAAGGCGGGTGAGGTGATGGTGGAAATTAAAGCAACCGGAGTATGCCATACCGATGCCTATACCCTCTCTGGCGCAGATCCAGAAGGACTATTTCCAGCCATTCTAGGACATGAGGGAGCAGGTGTAGTGGTTGAGGTGGGTGAAGGGGTGACTAGCGTCGAGGTAGGAGACCATGTGATTCCCCTCTATATCCCTGAGTGCCGTCAGTGCGAATACTGCTTAAGTGGTAAAACCTTCTTCCCATCTCCCCATCTCCCCAGCTCCCCAGCTAGCTCCCCAGCTCCCCATCTCCGGATTAATCTTGGCGTACCTGGCATACTGAAAGAAGGGGGCAAGTAGCAACTACTCCCAGGAAATCTTGA
>NZ_JAAHHU010000584.1:0-2743 GCF_010672095.1 Moorena sp. SIO3I6
TACTGTTCCCTGTTCCCAGATACGCTGTTCCCTTTTGATCTCAATCCTATGTTTATCTCTCCAAAAAAAATGCTATATACCCAATCTGATGGAAGAGAGATAACTGTAAACAATCTGCAACGGATTTGTTACAAAAATTCTCAAATTATGTTATAATATAAGTTTATTTGTCTGTTATAATAAAATTGACATGGAGGTTAAACGTTCCATGTTAAGAGCCAGCCTACAGGTTCTCGACAGTCCAAGGCTGGCTCTAGTACCCCTAGAAAAGGATATAGTTTGATTATGTCTTATTCTGAACGCCTTCATCCGTGGGTGATAGTCCGCCTATTGCCTAAAATGCAACGAGTAGTTGTTGCTCGGTTCCGCAAGCGCTCGGATGCGGAAGGTCATTTAAAAGCCCTTAAACGGCTGATGCCTGATGCTCAATTTGTGATTATCTTTGTTCGCGTAGCGTGACCTTTGGTCAATGTAGGAAATAATCCTATGGGTAAAGAATCTTAGCGCTGCACCCAAGGGAGTAGGAAGTAGGAAGTAAGGAGTAACGATGTATTGCTTTTATCCTACTTCCTGCAGAAGTTTTCACCACTTAAGTCCCCAAAACAATTGCCGTCTTTGTTGAGGATAACTACCGATTTGATAGTTGAGAACTGTTTGAGGGTAGATTCAATAGCACTGGTAGCTCTAGCATCATAGCCTACTCCAGGGGAAGGAATGGCACGGCAAAACTTGAGGGTCGCGGTTTCTGCTGCAATAGAGAGGGTAAAATCTTTACCACAGTTGGAGCTACCTTTAAGTTGTAGTGCTTCGGTGAAACCAATTTTAGTTTCTGCTTTGGTCGGACCAATAATCAACTGTTCAATGGCAAAAGTAGCCACTGCACGACTAGTGGTGCTTCTGACTACAGGTTCTACATACCTAAAATCCTGATTACTTTGAGGTTGCTTGGGAAAAAAAACTTTAACGTTTCTTTGCTTAGGAGTAGTTTGAGTTTGGGTAGGAGTTGGGGATGTTTCTACTTCTATTATAGGAGATGGATAGGAAGTGGATGTATCCGGTGGCGGTGTCTCTTGTTCGTTACAAGCATTGAGACTCAAGTATGCCAAGAGTATGCTAGTCAAGAGTATAGTTTTAGATTTGTGTAGATCCATTGCGCACCTCGACGTTATCCTTGTTAAAGTTAATATAGCGTTTTTTATCATAATGAGGTACACAATATTTTTACCTTCTTACCTGTTCCCTGTTCCCTATTCCCTATTCCCTAAAATCTATAAATTGTGTACCTTATAGCACTGACATGCTCCCTACGGGCTGTACCTCACCTATTTGATAAATGCTATATTTATAGCAAAGTAGCTTTCCCTTTGATTATGTATCAACTTACCCTATCTGTTCCAGAAGAAACCGCACAGGCTTTAAACCTAACACCAGAACAACTAGGACAAGAATTATGTTTAAGTGCTGCGATGAAACTTTATGAATTAGGTAAACTTTCCTCTGGTGCTGCTGCTCAACTAGCTGGTATTGAGCGAGTAGTTTTTTTATCTAAGTTGAGGGACTATGGTATCAACACTTTCAGATTAACAGAAGCAGAATTAACAGAGGATTTAGGAAATGCCTAATGTGATTGCTGATACCTCACCAATCCAATATCTATATCAAACAAATTTACTGCATTTACTCCCACAACTTTATGGCTCCGTTATTGTACCTCAAATTGACTCTTCCCTCTTCCATCTTCCCTCTTCCTTGCTCCCTGCTCCCTGCTCCCTGCTCCCTGCTCCCTAAAACCCATAAATTTGTACCTCACAAGTCGTAGAATTGCTATATGTCTTAACCCTCAATCCGCAAAATCGCTTCTTTCACCTCCACCTCTGATTCAATAACTGCCATAATTCCTGGTAAATATTCATCCATTGTCATCACGTTAGCATAAACTATTGGTTTAATTAAAGCCAAACTAAGATTGTCCTCTTTTACATCAATGCTGGTTTTGTAGCGGATTTCTCCATCGTCTAAATCGAATTCAAAGTTACCCATAATCATGCCATAGTTGGCGCGGGTGATGAATTCTGTGATAGCTAGGTGCTTGTTTTCTGGAGCCTTAACGGGGCACATTGAATAAAAAACGAATTGTCTTTGTTCTTCTCTGGCTTGGGCGTAGCAAGTCCATTGTCCGTTTTCACCCCGGAATAAAAGACGCAAGGCTGATGTTTCTGGTATATTGACAAATTGCCATTGGTCTGATTCAAAAAAGTTAACTATTGCGGTAAAGATTGATTGGTTTGTGGTGGGATCTTCTTCTGTGTCGGAGAATTTTTCATCAACTAATTCGTTGAAAACGCTGGTAATTCCCTCAAGAAATTCAGAGGTAGCGTTTTGGGTAGCTTCAGCTAAATTGGCTTGGGTCCATTCTTGGAAAAAGTTAACAATTCCTTCTGACAGTTCTTCGCTGGTAGCTTCTGGGTGGTTAATGGTGGAAGGATTAAGGTAGTTCCAGAAGGTGTTATAACCGACTTCACCGTTGGGTTGTTGCTGTTTTACCGATAAGCATAGCCAGCTTTCGGTGTTGAGTAGTTTGTTTGTTAAGGGGTTTTCGGGTTGTTGACAAAGGTGAAGCAGGTAGTTAGCAGCTTCTTCTGCGGTGGAAGCGTTTTCTAATAGCTGTGGCAGTAAATCCGGTTGGAGAGTGGTTTCAATTTGGATGTCACCACTGGGGAGAAAGTTACCACCACTCATGGGT
>NZ_JAAHHU010000585.1:0-2740 GCF_010672095.1 Moorena sp. SIO3I6
TGCTAATCATTAAAGTGAAGGCAAAATGTGTGGTTAGCCTAACAAGCCATTTCAACATTGCCGAGGAACACATAACCGACTTGAGACGCACTAAAAATGCAAAATTACGTATTTATCATTGACACGAAAAAACGACCACTAAATCCCATTTCGCCAAAGAAAGCACGCCGATTATTGAAAAAAGGTAAAGCGGCGGTCTTTAGGATGTATCCATTCACAATCATCCTAAAAACGGCGATCGATGATCCAACTATCTCACCCTGTCAAATCAAGATCGATCCTGGTAGCAAGGTAACTGGATTTGCCTTAGTCCAAAATGGTCAAGTTATTTGGGCCATGGAATTACAACACAGAGGAGGATTAATCAAGAAAAAACTAGAGTCTAGAAGAGCTGTAAGAAGCGGAAGGCGAAATCGCCACACCCGCTACAGAAAACCTCGATTTCTTAACCGTAGACGCCCACAGGGATGGCTGCCCCCTAGCCTAGAGCACAGAATTCTGACTACCCAGACTTGGGTAAAACGATTGATCAAATTCTGCCCGGTCAATGAGATTTGGGTTGAAAGAGTTAAGTTTGATACCCAAAAAATGCAGAATCCTGAAATTAGTGGCGTTGAGTATCAGCAGGGGGAACTAGCTGGCTATGAAGTCAGAGAGTATTTGCTTGAAAAATGGGAAAGGGAATGTACCTATTGTGGAAAGCAAAATGTGCCCTTGCAGATTGAACATATCCATCCAAAATCGAAAGGAGGAAGTGATTGCGTAAGAAATCTTTGTTTGGCTTGCGAAAAGTGCAACCAACGAAAAGGAAATAAGCCTATAGAGGATTTTCTAAAAAACAAGCCAAGTCTACTTCAGAAGATTAAGACTAAAGCTAAACAGCCATTAAAGGATGCGGCGGCGGTTAATGCAACCCGTACAAAGCTAGTAAAAATGCTCCAAAGTGTAAGACCAGTAGTAACTGGGACGGGAGCACAAACTAAGTACAACCGAATGAAGCTAAGACTCCCTAAACAGCACTGGATTGATGCCGCTTGTGTTGGGGATATTGAGACTTTAACTTTGATAACCTCTCAACCTCTTCTAGTAACCTGCTTTGGGCAAGGAGGAAGGCAAAAAGCGGCACTCAACAAGTACGGCTACCCCATTAGACATAACCCATTGAAGCCGATTAAAGGCTGGGTAACCGGAGACATAGCCAAACATCAAAAACTAGGGATAGGCAAAGTTACTCCCAGAAGTAAAGGAAGTTTTGGATTTACCTCGTTAGGAATGAAAGGGTACAAAAGCTGTAAACCTCAAGATATATCGGCAATACACCGAAAAGATGGATACACTTACGGCTTTTGCCAATAAATACCGGAACTTGCCAAGTAATAGCTGTCCTAAACTTACCTGAAATGTGATGGTAATCAGGGATCAACCCAAGACTTGGGTATGTTTTCCTAAAGTAAGGGCATCAAAGGGATGAGGGGGAAGATTTTAGGTGGTTACTTAATTTCATCCTTGATGCTTCATCCTTGATGCTTCATCCAGACAAGACACTGCTTCAGCTGATCTTCCATAGTCTGAAGATCAGTATGATACCGGCGTCCATGTCCTGGTAATACCCACTCGAAGGAGTAGTTGGTTAACGTCTCCATTGACTTGATTAATTCCTCCCAGGAGTACCAGCAGTGGCGACGAAAGGCAATCAGTTGCTGAAGTTGATCAGACCAAGCAAGATGGTCACCGGTGAAGAGAAATTTGTTGTTGTACAGTAGAACAGTGTGACCTTTGGTGTGACCAGGAACTGGGATAATCAACAGGTCTTTGTCTAAGGGATAAGGCTCAGAACCAGTCAGCTGAATTTCCACATCACGGGTATCAGTGGTAATGTCATCTCTATGCAAAATGCGTTCGCACTGGAAATGCTGTCTGTATTTGTGATGATCTGCCACATCATCCCGATGGGTCATGTACATGTAGCGAATCCCACCCATTGCCTCTAGACGTTTGACCAGTGGTGGTGTGAAGCGGGGAGAATCGATTAGTATATTGCCTTGGGGGCGTTTGATCAGGTAGCTAGCAGCACCATAAGAGTTTTCTGAATGGTAGCCGCAATGGTAGACATTCTCTGCCACTGGTATCGGGAAACTCTGCTGAACGTCTTTAATCTCTATAGGTTTCTCAACAGTACCAATAGAAGAGGTGGGACAAGATAATAGGGCTTGAAGAGCTCTCAATCGTTCTGTCTCATTAGCAGGTTGATGATAAACTGCAGACTGCTGATCAGCACGATTAAACACTTCCGGAGTCATCCAACGGCAAGCATCACAATCAATACAGGTGCTATCCACGTAAAAGTCACCAGTGATATTTTGAGGGCGGCGTTGCTTGAGATGAGCCATAACTTTCTAACTCTCGTTCGTCATAGGGATTGCGCTTAGTACCAGGGGATATAGCTATTTCAATTGTAGCCAAAACGCGATTAACCAAAGCGCATTTTTAACCCAACTATGATTTTTAACCCAACTATGTAGGACAATAAGGCAATACCCGCACCTCTTAGCATCTCGTGACTAAATTTCTGTTTGTAACTGACCTTGACAATACTTTAGTAGGGGATGATCAGGCTCTGCTTAAACTGAACCCTCTGCTAAGTCAGCATCGCCAAGAACATGGTACAAGAATCGTTTATGCTACAGGGCGATCCCATAGTTCCTACCACGAGCTGAAAGCCGAGAAGCCACTTCTTGAT
>NZ_JAAHHU010000586.1:0-2738 GCF_010672095.1 Moorena sp. SIO3I6
TAGGAATATGGAGTAACCTGACATCTAGGTTGTAGGATTTGAACCTACATGTAACACACAGTTAAATAGCTATTGCTATTCGAGCTATCCCCCCACTGGCGTGGGTTTCAGCTCAACGAGTCGCACTTCCACCTGCCCATTTTAGCACAGGAGATGCTAATTTTATTTCTTTTTTTATTGGGTTCTGTATTAGGGTAAATGGTTCCGATTCTGTTAAAATAGCCACGTTTATAAAGTAAAATTCCATACCAGCAATATTGTATAGCATTTTTATTTGAGATGTAAACCTAGGATTAAGATAACAAGTAAACAGGGGACAGGGAACAGGGAACAGAAAACAGTAGTCAAAATATTCCATTTTTTTTTTAATGCTAAATAAGCATTGGTTTTTATAATATATTTATCAAGGCTATATATCCCTTGTATATTATTATTGTTGCACCATAACATATAAAATATCTATATAACTGTATAAAAAACAAAAAACTATTTAAAATAATTGATTATTGATAGTTAAAAATATCTTACTTTATATCAAATCCGGATAATTTTCTATACTTACAATATCCAGACAAAATCTTTCTCCCCCTACTCCCTACTCCCTACTCCCTACTCCCTACTCCCTACTCCCTACTCCCTACTCCCTACTCCCTACTCCCTATGCCCTATTCCCTGCCCGCATCTCTATCACCAAGAACAGCTACCAAAATTCGGAACAATTCTTCTAAATCAGCTGGAACACGGTAAAGATTCAGGTCTTGAGTAACTTGTTTATGCTCTCGGTGCAAAAGCCCAAATTGCCAGATATCCCCTGTAGAAACAGCACCCTGTAAAATCAATTGGTCACCGTCACTCCATAGATCGAGGGCAATTAATTCTACAGCAAGTTGGGTAAAGCCTCTTTGGAGATTAGCATTTTTGGCTTCTATGACCAGCAGTTTACTATCGGTATAAAGATAATAGTCTAGATAACCTTTTAAGTATTCTGTAACAGTGAGGGGATATTCGATTCTTAGCTGGGCTTGAGTATAGTGGATTAAATCAAGTAAAATAGGAGCGATTAGTAATTCCCGTCGAGCTGCTTCACTGGTTAAACTAACATAGGGTAAGCTTTCTTCAATTCTGGATTTGAGACTATAAAGTCGGTCTATTTTTGTCGTAGACTGTTCTAAATTCAAAGAGCTTCGTTTCAAAATATAGCCAAATTCAGCCAGAATGTCTTCTGGCTCAACCACCATTTCAAAATAACTTCTAAACGTATAAGATTTACCAGGTTGGAGGATGGGAATTTTGTTCATCATTAAAATAGGGAGTGGGGAGATGGGGAGATGGGGAGATGGGGAGATGGGGAGATGGGGAGATTTTTATTAAGGATAATTATCCTGAAATGATATAAGTTTAATTATTTAGATAAGTTATAATTATAGCGTTTATCATAGCTATGAGGTACACAATATTTTTCACCTCTTGCCTCTTGCCTCTTGCATGCATGCCTTTTGCCTCTTACCTGCTCCCTGCTCCCTGCTCCCGACTCCCGACTCCCTACTCCCTACTCCCTACTCCCTTTTCAATTCCTTAATCCGATCACAAAGAGTGCGATCGCTTTTTTCTAGCTCAGCATTTGTTATCAAATAATCCTGGACCCAATCACAACTATAGGTTAGGACTTGATCAAGATCCAGGACTTGATCCACATTCCACAAAATTATCTTACTATCAGCACTAGCAGAGGCTAGAATTTCCCCATCTTGGCTGAAGGCAATTCCCTCCACCTCATCTTGATGTGCTGTGAGGGTAGTCAGCAAGGTACCATCCCGCTGCCAAAGTTTCACCGTCTTCTCAGCACTGGCAGAAGCGATCATTGTGCCATCGGGGCTGAAGGTCACTCCCGTAATCCGGTCACTGTGTCCTGTCAGGGTATGTAGCAGTTTTGGTTTTGTCAGATACCAGTCTTCACTGTCTCCTTTCCAGACTTTCACTGTCTTATCCTCACTACCGGAAGCAATCCGCTTACCATCAGGGCTAATTGCCACTGTTTTCACCTCATCCTCATGACCTGTGAGAGTATACAGACTATCGCTCCAGCATTCCGGTAGTAAATTGCTGTTCTTACTCGGTTTTGCTTCCTCTGTACAGGTACTATCTATCTTCCACAGTTTAATGGTTTCATCTTCAGAGGCTGAAGCAATTATCTTACCATTGGGACTAAACGCTACTCCCTCCACCTCATTGGTATGACCTTTTAGGGTGCTTAGCAACGTACCATCCCGCTGCCAGAGTTTAATGGTTTTATCTTCAGAGGCTGAAGCAATTATCTGACCATCGGGACTGAACGCTACTCCCTCAACCCCAGCGGAATGGTTGTTCAAAGTACCTAGCAAGGTGCCATCTTGATCCGAGAGTTTCACTCTCTTGTCACTACTTGCGGAAGCAATAATGTCACCATCGGGACTAAATGCTACTCCCCTAACTATAGCGCTATTATTAATCAGAGTCGATTGCAAGGTGCCGTCTGGTTGCCAGAGTTTGACAGTGTTGTCGCTACTTGCGCAAGCAATCAGCTTACCATCGGGGCTGAATGCCACTGCCCTAACCCCACTGCAATGACCAGTAAGGGTTGTGTACAAGGTACTGTTCTGTTTCCAAAGCTTAATCGTACTGTCCTCACTAGCCGAAGCAATTATCTCACCATCAGGGCTGAATGCTACTCCCTGTACCTCATCCCGATGACCTTCTAA
>NZ_JAAHHU010000587.1:0-2731 GCF_010672095.1 Moorena sp. SIO3I6
GGTGTGAAAAGCAACATCCCCAAGAAGTAAAAATACAGGATTTTGTAGACCCGGAATTAGGAAAAGTCATTCCTTACGGAGTTTATGACAAAACCTATAATCAAGGCTGGGTAAATGTTGGTATTGACCATGACACCGCTGAATTGGCTGTCTTCTCAATTCGTCATTGGTGGTATTCCATGGGACAACAACTTTATCCCAACAGCCAAAAGCTAATGATTACAGCGGATTGTGGGGGAAGTAATGGTTATCGTTGTAGCAGTTGGAAATTGAAGCTACAAGAATTAGCCACAGAGATAGAAAGAACCATTTATGTAAGTCATTTTCCTCCTGGTACAAGTAAATGGAATAAAATTGAGCATCGAATATTAGGTCATATTACCCAGAATTGGCGAGGTAGACCCTTAACAAGCCATGAGGTCGTGATTAATTTAATCCGCAATACTACCACAAAACAAGGGGTAAAAGTTGAAGCACGCTTAGATGAGAATCGCTATCCAACAGGGATCAAAGTGACAGACCAAGAAATTAATGCCATTGCCATTGAGCGAAACTCTTTTCATGGGGAATGGAACTATGTAATTAAGCCTCTTTCTCGGGACTAGATTGTTAAAGTTATTTTTACATGACTCCTAAGCTATTTTCAACAAGCGGAACAAACAGCCCTTAATCCCCTAGACCGCTTGCAAGCTCGACTCAATCTACTGCGCCTGTTTATTCAATCGGAACAATGGCAACAGGTAAATACCCTAGTAGGCGAAATTCAAGGTCAATTGAGGGAATTACCTGCTACTCGTGCTTCCATCTATGGAACGGTTAACCTGGCGGCTAATTTGGACAAAATAGAACCGGAGCAGCAACCCCTGAATTCTCAAGAATTGAATCAATTGCTAGTCCAAGCAGTCAAGTCAGCCAAAGTCTTGAAAGACCCCCAAGCTGAAGCCTATGCTCTTCGGGAGTGGGGCAAACTTTATGGTAAACAGGGTCAATTATCGGAAGCAATTCACCTCACCAAGCAGTCTTTAAGGATTGCTCAAAGTATTCAATCTACGGATATTATTTATCAAGCCGCTTGGCAGTTGGGACAACTATTCAAACAACAACAACAACCTGACCATGCCGTAGCAGCTTACACTGAAGCGGTGAATGCTTTAAAATCCTTAAGGGGTGATTTAGTTGCTATCAATCCAGATCTTCAGTTTTCCTTCCGAGAAAGTGTCGAGCCAGTTTACCGGGAATTTGTAGCACTGCTGCTAGAGGGGACTCCTACTCAAGCTGATTTAGCCCAAGCCCGGGAGTTGATTGAATCTCTGCAACTAGCTGAACTGGATAACTATTTTCATGAAGCTTGCTTGGATACTCAGACTGCCAAAATTGATGAAATTGATCCTAATGCAACGGTTATCTATCCGATTATTTTACCTGACCGTTTAGCGGTGATTGTTTCCGCACCAGGTAAATCCCTCGACTACTATGCTACTCCTATACCAGCAGCAGAAGTAGAGAATACTCTCAGAACATTGTTAAGCTACTTCCATCCTGTTTTCAGTCCTAAGCAACGCTTACCTTTATTACAACAGGTTTATGACTGGCTAATTAGACCCGCAGAAGCCAATCAAACCTTAGCCAATAGCAAAACTCTGGTCTTTGTTCTTGATGGCAAGTTTCGTAGAATACCGATGGCAGCTTTACATGATGGGGAGCAATTTTTAGTAGCAAAATACAATCTTTCCCTATCTATCGGTTTACAACTGCTAGAGCCACAACCCTTACGTCAACAGCAATGGAGTATGGTTACTGCGGGCTTAAGCGAAGCTCGTCAAGGCTTTCGGCCTTTACCCAGTGTGAAAGATGAGATTGAGCAAATTACCAGAAACGTGTCAGGGTCAGTACTAGTCAATCAGGAATTCACCCGCAGCAACTTTGTCAGGGAAATGAATAGTAAAAGGAATGTAGTACACCTGGCGACCCATGGTCAGTTTAGCTCCAATGCTGAGGATACGTTTCTACTAACTTGGGAGGGTCGCATCAATGTCAAGGAATTGGATCAAGTGCTACGTAGCCGAGCATTTGTGGGAGAAGGAGGGATTGATTTACTGGTTCTAAGTGCTTGTCAAACAGCAATAGGAGATGACAGAGCTGTGTTAGGTTTAGCTGGGTTTGCGGTCAGATCCGGAGCGCGATCTACTCTTGGCAGTTTATGGTCAGTGCGTGATGACTCTACAGCGATTTTAATGACTAAGTTTTACGATTACTTGCAACAACCAGGAATCACAAAAGCAGAGGCACTTCGGAAAGCCCAGCTAGATTTGATGGTAGACCCTAACTTTAATGAACCTGTATTTTGGGCTCCTTTTGTATTAGTGGGTAATTGGTTGTAGAGTACATCCCAAACCCTATAAGTACAATAATGATACTACAAATTTTGCCGATTCACTAACTGAATTTTATTGACAAAATAAGCTTCTCGATGCTGCAATGACTCAGCCAAGTCTAGCCCCTTTTGAAATGCTGCTAAGGCTTGAGGATAGTTGTTCATATCCAGATAAACTTGACCAATTTTGTCGTAAGTATTCATCAAGCCATAATAATTATAGGACTTTTGCTCAACTTGAAGCAAAACCTCATAAACTTGCAAGGCAAACTCTGGCTGCTTAGAGGTAAGGTAAAGTTGTGCTAGAGGTTGTAGTGCTTCGCTAGCATGGGCAAACTGCTGTAGAGACCAGGCTAT
>NZ_JAAHHU010000588.1:0-2730 GCF_010672095.1 Moorena sp. SIO3I6
TTGAAAAAGTTTGGGCACTCAGGTGGACAAAGTGGATTTGATTAATTTTAGGGAACAGGGAATAGGGAACAGGGAGCAGGGAGCAGGGAATAGGGAATAGGGAATAGGGAATAGGGAATAGGGAGCAGGGAGCAGGGAGCAGGGAGCAGGTTACCGAAGTCCTGAATGTCTTAAAATTATGGAAAATTATGGTTCACTATCCGTCTTCACACACAAGTAAAGACACAAGTAAAGACACAAGTAAAGATACAAGTAAATACCAAAAATTAGACCTTAAAACACAAAATACTTTTCCTGTCGTGGGATGTCAGGTAGTAATGTTAGGTGACAACCTTCAGATCAAGGCTGGTATCCCATCAGTGCAGAAGCTTATTCTTCGTAATGCACCCTCTCAGGTTCAAATTGAGCACATTCCTACTACCTGTACTGATGGCAAAAACGGATCAATTACTCGTAAGCTCTTAGTTTTTGGAAAAGCTCTGGGGAAGTTGCTGTGGAGGTTATCCACAAAAAAGACTGATCTGATTCACGTGCATTTTTCTCAAAGGGGTAGCACGCTCCGGAAAATGATTTTGATGCTCCTTGCACTAGCATTCCATGTCCCTGTGGTTTTGCACGCCCATGGTAGCGAGTATAAGTTGTTTTACACTGGGCTACCTCAATGGGCAAAAGGAATAATTAGCTTGGTGTTTCGACAATCTGCCTACTTTATTGTTCTATCACAAAGCTGGAAAAAATTTTACCAGTCCAGTTTCGCACTAAAAGCAGAACAGGTTGTAATTCTTCCTAACCCAGTAGAGTTGCCCTCAAAAATTCCAGAGCGCACAAGCTGCAAACAGATAAAGTTAGTTTTTGTGGGAGAAATCGGTAAACGCAAAGGAGTATTTGATCTAATCCGGGCCTTTGCCTCTCTCTCTCCTGAACAAAAAACTTGCTCAGAATTACTATTAGCAGGGGATGGAGAAGTACAGCAAGCCTGTCAATTAGTTGAAAGCCTAGATTTAGGAGATCATATCAAAGTCCTTGGCGGGATAGACTCAGGGCAACGGGATGCTCTTTTAGCAAAAGCGAACATATTTATCTTGCCGTCTTATAACGAAGGTCTGCCCATGGCATTGCTTGAAGCCATGGGTTGGGGCTTACCTGTGATCACCACACCAGTAGGGGGGATACCAGAGTTGGTAATACATGGTGACAATGGTTTGCTAGTTAAGCCTGGACAGATACCAGACCTATCTATGGCTATGCAGACTCTAATTAATGATCAAGGGTTACGGCTCTCCTTAGGATCTAGCGCAAGAGCAAGCGTTGCCCATCTCAATGTCAAAAACTACCTCAGTTCTCTGCTTAATATTTATGGCTCAGTGCTCAAATCTCAAGCAACAGCTCCATGAACACACTATTGAGTTTCTCAAGATCTCTCTTCTACAAATATCTGCTGATGTCTGGGATACAGGAGGTTGACCCATGAAAGTATTACTTTCAGCCTATCAGTGCCAACCTCATACCGGTTCAGAAAACGGAATCGGCTGGGCTTGGGCAACACAACTGGCTCTAATGGGACATGAAGTCTGGGTGATTACCTGGAGTTATAATCGGATTCCGGTAGAGCAGGAACTTCAGGTAAATCCAATATCTAACATACATTTTTTCTTTTGCGACCATCCTACCTGGTTATCTCGGTTGTTCAAAATTCTGATTACCAGACACCTAATATTGCTCTCAGTTCCCTTGTGGCAATTGATGAGTATCTGGTGGCAATGGGATGCTTATCGAATCGCCAAATCATTAACCCAGGAGGTGGTATTTGATCGGGTTCATCACGTAACTAATACAACAATTCGACGCCCCAGTTTCATGGGTCTTTTAGGAATCCCTTTCATTTTCGGACCGGTAGCTGGTGGAGTAAAAGCACCTTGGTGTCTCAGGAAAAGCTACCCAGTCAGGGGCTGGTTATTTGATTTTATCCGCGATATTTCTAATACTATTGTTAAATTTGACCCGCTGATGAACTTAACGTTTATCACCGCATCAAAAATCTATTGTCGCTCAAAGCCTACCCAGGCACTTATCCCAAAATTTTACAAGTATAAGTCTGACGTTGTTTTTGATATTCCTATATATGATATCATAAAAATACCTAAAATTATTGAAGAATACTTCATCAATAAAGATACTTTTAATGTTCTTTTTGTAGGGCGTTTTTTACATTGGAAAGGGATACATCTGGCGCTGAAAGCCTTTTCTCTGTTGCACCAAAAGATTCCCAATACCCATTTTACAGTCATTGGTCGTGGTAGTGAGCAAACTTGGCTGCAGAGACTGAGTGAGAAATTGGGTATCAAGGATGCTGTAGACTGGATACCTTGGATGGAGCAGAAAGAATTAAGTTCACCTTATCTAGAACATGATGTTTTTCTATTCCCCAGTCTCCATGATTCCGGCGGGCTAGTAATTCTAGAAGCTTTGTCCCATGGCTTACCAGTAGTTTGTCTAGATTTAGGAGGACCAGGGGTGATGGTGGATGAAACCTGTGGACGGGTGATAAAAACCGATGGGTTGACGGAAGAAGGGGTGATTCAGAGACTTAGTGATGCCTTAGTAGAACTGGCAGAAAACTCAGAATTGCGACAGCAGTTGAGTGCAAGGGCCTTGGCGCAACCAACTAAATTTGAATTTAAGAATGTTGTGGAAATAATATATATAAATTAATTGATTGAAGTAAAAAAA
>NZ_JAAHHU010000589.1:0-2724 GCF_010672095.1 Moorena sp. SIO3I6
CTTCTGGACCACCGAAGCGAAATTTTATTGAGGATGGAGTCATATTAATGACCCCTTCTTCGTCTGTTAAGACCATTGATTGAGAAAATCGGTTTCTATAACTGTTGAATTGTTCAATAGCCTTTAACTTTTCAAAGGTCATCAAGACGATGCGGGCTCCTGACCGTCGGTTTTTTCTGAGGCTGACGTCACTCAGCTGTTCATAAATACCGTCAAAGAATTGGATGGATGGTTTTGAATAGTTCATTTGAAATATAAAAACATCGTTAAATTTTAGTATATCGCCTTGGGAGGGGTTGACAAAATTATTTTTATAGGTATGGAGTAGGGAATCGGGAATCGGGAGTAGGGAATCGGGAGTCGGGAACAGAGAATATAGGGTAAGCCCAAGACAAATTAAGCCAAAATCTGATATAGAGCCAGGATTATGACCAGATTAAGCCTTGATTCTCTTTTCTATTGCACTATTATCCAGCTGGCGATTCCACGTATCTCCCACCAGGTTTGCAGGTGGTTGTACTGAATAAATCAGAAACCCGTTGTATGGAAGAGGAAGCCAGAAGTGCTGATTACTGGTTACAGCTTCATTTCGATGTGCAATTAACAGAAAGATTCAGTGTCAGATTGGCTTTGGGGTATACTAGCATCACTAAACAGTGTTTAGTCTAAGTTGCTCAAGTTTCATAGGAGACGACAATGCTGATAGTCAAAATGAAACTATTTGATAAGGAATCAGGATTTCATACCAATCTGGAGGTGACTGGTATGAAATTTGAACCTATCGAAGGCTTTCTACCGGCTCCACCACCAGCTCTGAATTCATCATTTGCAAACTGGCAGTTAAGTTATCGTGGTTTGGACGATGTGAAATCATGCTTCTCATCACGTCTTACCGCAGGAAAAGTAGTTAATTACTCAGCTCCTGAAGAAGCTCAGGCGGTGAAAGCACACCTGAATGAATGGCTCAACTCTGGAGATAGGGAGTGGCAACCTATCCGAGATCAATTGATTTCAATAGCAAACCAATCACAAGCAAACCAATCGAATCCTGCTGGTCAAGAAATTCACGTACTCCTTGATGTTCCGGAAACAAACTTGAGCCGCTTTCCCTGGCAAGAGTGGGATGTATTTAAAAATCACTACCCAAACGCAGAAGTTATTTTAAGGATTAGAAATCCATCTAGCAAAACAATCATCCCACCTCAAAACTCCTCAAAACTCAGAATTCTAGTAGTGGTGGGTAGGAGTGATGGAATTAATACCGAGTCTGACCTAGAGGTAATCCAAGAGTTAGAAAAAAAAGGAGTAGAGGTCATTACTCTTATTCAGCCTTCTTTTCAGGAGTTATATCAAGCGCTTTTTGAAAGCTACCAGATCTTTATCTTTACTGGTCATAGTAGTTCTCAAGAAGATGGAAAGATTGGTTGGATTGAACTTAATAATCAAGACAGTGTAACGATTAAGCAATTAAGTGAACCCTTCAAGAAAGCTATAGACAATGGATTGCAGCTAGCTATTTTCAATTCTTGTGACGGGATTGGTTTAGCCAACCAACTGACACAGTTGAATTTGCTTCAATGTATTGTAATGAGAGAACCAGTTCCTGATGTGGTAGCTGTCGCATTTTTAAAATATTTTTTCAAGGAATTTACTGCTAATAAGTCTCTTTTTATTTCAGTACACGAAGCACGCAACCGTCTGGGTGATCTTAATGAAAAATATCCAGGAGTGATATGGTTGCCAATCCTATGTATCCGAGAATCGGCATTATATAAGCCATTTACTTTGCAAGGAATGATGAAAAAGCCTCTATTAAAACCCAAGATTAGGTTAGGCTTTATCCTGTTATTGTTATTGTTATTGAGTTTTTCTATCTTCTTAATAATCAAGATGACTAGAGGCAAAGAGCCAATAGTTAATCCAACACCAACAAATAATCCAACAAATTCCCAAGAATCTATTCTAACTGATGTAAATACACCTCCAGGAACATTCCCGTACGGTGGGAGTACTACTTGGGCAAAAATTCGACGTCTAGTTGATGACAAGATTAAACAAAAATTTCCTCAGTTCAATCTTGTATATACTGAGCATATTAGGCTACCACCAGGTTCTGGCACTGGTATTCAGATGCTTTTAGATGGTCAAATTTCTTTTTCCCAGTCTTCACGACCCATTCAACGTAAGGAACACCAAATAGCAAACCAAATGGGGGTTACGCTCAAGCAAATTCCTGTGGCTATCGGTGGCATGGCTGTGGTTGTTCATCCTAAGCTTGATATCAAAGGTTTGACTTTAGAGCAACTCAAAGGCATCTACACAGGTAAATTAACTAATTGGCAGCAAGTAGAAGTAGATGGACCAAATCTAAAGATTACACCCTATTCTGCACCTCGTGGCGCTGGTGGTACTGTAATTTTGAAAGAACACCTTTTAGAAAGAGGCCAAGATTTTGGTCCTAATGTGATTTTTACAAAAACTCCTACTGAAGCTATAAACAAGGTGGGGAATTTAAATAACGAAGGTGATGACGGTGGTATTTATATGGCTTCAGTTTATAATCTAGTTGGTCAGTGCAGCGTTAAACCTGTGCCTATTGCTCGTACCGAGGATGGTCCATTTGTTGCCCCATACGAAGGAGAACTTGTCCCAATACAAGATTGCCCTGATCAGCGCAACAAACTGAATTATAAAGTCTTTCAAAACAGTGAATATCCTATCACT
>NZ_JAAHHU010000059.1:0-38911 GCF_010672095.1 Moorena sp. SIO3I6
TCAGAGTATTCTTACTCACCCCCAGAATCTCCCTGGCATCCTTAGGGGTAACCCAGTTAGGTCTATAGGGGTCAAGGGCTACTGGCAAGCGGTCGAGCCTCTTTTTGTTCTTTTTACTTGCGATCGAATCCAAATCAAAACGTCTGACACCGTTGGAGGTAATTACAGCTTCTATCATTCCTTGCTCATGCCAGTACTCCAGGGTCTTGATAGTAATCCCTAGTTCCTTGCAAGTTGCCTTAGGAGTCCTTAATCTCATTGGTATTGCGTCCTTTGCGTTTACCCTCACCGTAGCAAACGCTCAACTGTTTGGGGGGGGGTAATTAAGTTGACTTAACCAATATCACGGCCACCCATTACCGGCAAGCGTCCCATCCGTGTCCTGGTATTTTTGATTTGAGAGCGATCGCGACAAAAAAGGAACTTCACCCGAATTACTCAAAGTCAACTTAATCCCCAGGGTGCTGCTGGCTGGCAGGGATTCGACACTCCCCGGTCGTTAAGGGCGCGGGGATTCTTCGCTCAACGATCCAACGTGGCTTTCCTGGCCGCAACCTACTGGCAGTACATGGACAATGCGCTGCGAATCAGCTGTCATCGACTTCTTTCTGGCGCATCCCAGAAGCGATGAGTTCCAAAGCCACTGCGATTCGATCGAGTACTGGGAGCATCTTCTTGGCCAAGGTTGATTCCACTCGATCAATCGACCCATCTATGTCAGCTAACTGCCTCTCAATTTCCTCTAGACGCGACCAGACGCTCTCGGAATGCTCTTTGAGACACCCAAGCTCATCTCCCAGATATTCGAGCCTACCATTGAGCATTTTGAAGGTTTCAGAGTCCTCTGGGAATTCGATAGTCTTGGTAGTAGAGCGGGGCATCTTAGTTTTCTCCGTTAATCGGGAACCATCCCAAGGTAACGAACCATCGACACTTTGCGACAATAACACAAACCAGGTAAAAGGGTGCGCGTATTATACACACCATTAACTAGGGTATTAATAGATTTATTTGCAAACTAATTCAAATTAACGTACTAAGGAAGCGATCGCGGGAAAAACCGATTTTCAACAAAATGCCTTGTTGAGATTAAAGAAAGAGTTTCCCTGTGATTTGTCACAGATTTTTGAGGGATCGAAGAAACAATCACAAGTAAAATCACAAGTAAGTGAAACATCAAAAGTATTGATGTATATATATTGTAGAGGTATTTTTCACTGTATCACTCGATCTATTTCGTTGTACCTCTCAATGGTTTTTACCACCCCATCTTATTGAGGATATAAGTCAATAAGTGAAATCAACTTGGATCTGCAATATTGATTGCTCGATTCGCCGCTTTTTAGGGGTTGTGAGACCCAAAAAAAACAAGTGGTAAATCCCGTGGATCTGACCCCATGTTTTGTGACAGCTTTTTGTGACAGAAATCTCAAGGCTCTTGTTGTACAAGGGATAGAGCGTGTTTTTGAGTTCAACAAAATCAGGATTAATGTGTGACAGAATTGTATTTATCACACTGTCCTCTACTCTTCCTGGTTCCGACCTGGTTGAGCAAGACGGGTCGATGATCCAAGAATCCCCTGGCTTATAGCCATGGGGAGTGTCAACTAGTTGCCTCATAGATCCAGTATGTTTACTGGCCTTTGAGGTAGAGCTAGGGAATCCTTCTTGCCAACACCACCTAACGGTTCGGTTGCTCTGAGGTGTGGGATGAAGCTTCCACCACCTGGACGAGGTGGGGGAATGCGTCGCATCATTGTTCAACGCGAACAGCTCCAGGCAATGACAGGTACAGCAAATTCCCTCTAACCCATACGGGCAAAAAGGAAGGCAGCGCAAAGCTAGGGATAGCAGTAAGGGATACCCTTCATGTTCCCGGCCAGCTAGCTAAATCCATATGCGAATACTGTTCGCATAAACACGACTGAAAGCTTAGTTCTTCCCGTCGGATGTCAGCCTTTGGAATTAACTATCGCGAACCCCGTCGGAGTAAACAAAGACTATTACTTGATCTAAGGGCACTTCGGGAGAATGAATAAGTGGAGAATGGATTTGCCCTGGAGGACAAGTATTGAGTACCACCTTTTTCCCCTCTTCGTTCTGATATCGTAGTTCCTCCACAAGATAAATCTGTGGTTCCAAAGAAATACGCTCAACCACGCATTGTACACTCTTCAGCTTTAACGGATCAGAGCCTATCTTCTTACTTGTGTTCTCAAAGCCAATGAATTCATCAGTTAAGAGAACCGAGCTGTTGTCGTGATCCTTGACTATCCGGTAGAGGCTCCCGGTTTTCTTGAATGAATCAAACCTTGGGTTGTCGCGATCATCCTGCGGTGTTGATACCTTGACAGGAGTCTGGGCATCCCCAAAACCCTTTGCGGTGGTTGGCTGAGTCTCTGGGGGTTTCTCTAGTACTGCCACTGAGTTAGTGGCAATCTCTGTACTTCTTTGCTCAACCATCCCAACTGATACAGGCTCGTGGTTAGCTTCCAAAATAGGATCAGGGAGAGGCGGAGGAAGAGCTACCTGTTCCGCGTACTGTTTTGACTCGACTACCATCTGAAAGTCTGACATTCCCGGCTCTGGATTCGAGGGAGGAGTGGATCCATTTCCATTGCCACCACTGCCGCCATTCCCTCCTTCGCCCTCAATATATTCAATGCCCGTGATTTCACCTTTATCGTTCCTGGAGAGCTGAACGAAGCCTTTCAACCCTGTACTTTTCTCTGTTACTCTTTCCAACTGTTCGACATACGCGATTGCTTCTTTCTTGTTGATGCCTTTTTTTCTGCCTCTGGTCTGAAACTTTCGGCGGATAGCAAGAAGGGTTGTGCATCCTTTTGTCTTGATGAACTCAAAGATGTCGTGAACCTTTCCCAGTAACCTGTCTTTGGTCTCTTTGAAGGATTCATTGCAGCCAGTGACAATTGTTTGTAGATGTCTTTCGTTGGCTATAAGGATGTTGGCAAAATAGATAGCCCGATCCATCGTCTCTTCTGTGACTAACAATTTGTCTTTCCCTTCATCACAGGCGCAGTCAAGGATATGTAAAGCCAAAGCTGTTCTGGCTAAATGACTGACCATTTTGGCTATCCATTGAGCAAAGGCTGGCTTGGTTTCTCTGTTCCTGTACTGCCAGGTTATGTATCGTTCTCTTTCTTTCTTGAATTTCTCCTTCGCCTGACGTGAAATTCGGCAAATAACATTGTCGGGAAACGATTCTACTTTTTTGTAGATGCTTAGTAGTACATCACTTACATCGACTGTTGTTTCATCCCATTTAAGCTTTTCGCTTAAGCTAGGCTCTTCTATCAAAATTTTTAGCAATCGAGACAACTCGCCATCCCTGTCTACATTAAAATCAGGGAAATTCTCTTTTAGTGATTTCGGCTGTATCCCAGCCAGTATATTGATTCTTTGGCCTTTGAAATCGTAGCATTTCGTTAAGTCTTGTCTGCGGACAGCCCCTTGTTTTCCATTCCCCCAAGCCGTCATTCTGTCTTTTTTTGATTTCCTTGAGTTGGTCTTGTATGCATCAAAATCAAAGACACTAGACGCCTCATCTCCATAATGAAGAACTCCAAAGCCTTTTGGTTGACGAGCAGTGTAGGAATCGAGAGCTTCTGGCGTCCCGTCCATGAAATAAAGTCTTTGGTTATGAATCAGTTTCTTGAGGTGATTGGGGTCTTCTTCTGTCCCCTTCCTCTCCCTCTTTTCATTTCGATCCAAAGACTGCCATTCCGGTTCAACCTCTTCTAGTTTTTCTTTCAAACGTGCCGTTTCCTCGTTGATATCCTCTTGCATTAACCGCAAAGGCTTCATTATTTTAGACATGATACGGGATTTCCCAATAGAGGATGCCCCGATTATCAGGTTGTAGAAAATCAAACGCTCGTGCCAGTCGTTTTTCAACTGAATACCTACATCCTTGGCTAGTGTTCCTGTTATTGACAGTAATGCTAAAGAGGCTGCCCCGTGGAGGTGCTTTTTATCTGTTAAGTTTATGGCCTTGGCTATTTTGGGATGGAAAATCTTGTAAACATCAACCTGCCTTTTTTTGCCAGATAGTAGCTCGTAAATCTCTGGCTCTATCTCGTTGATCTCGTGAGCAGACTCTAGCTTGTCAACGACCTTAAGATAAAGGCTTCTGATGTTCCTTGGTTGCTTCTTGAACTGACTAGCTATCTTAGACAGTTCAATGTCCAGGTCAAATCCGTCCAGGTCTTGGGTCGCCAAATCCATTAGCTGGGCTTTTAGGTCATCTGCATCCTGGCGTGGGTTTATTTGTTTGGCTGCAATCGCTCCTTGGTCAAACAGGTTCCCTTGTTCGGCAGCATTCGACCTTCCTACATCCTCCCTTTCTGGTCCGATCGCAGCCAAAATCTGTTCCTTGGTTGCCCCCTTTTCTACCCAGTCAACAATATCCTCCCCGCCAGCAGCAGGAAGGCGATTCCATGTTCCACGGTCTGGATCGGTGTAAGCCCACTGGCAAGGACCTATCACTTCCTGAACCTTTCTCATTAGTTCTACCCCTGGCTGATCCATATCGGGGAACAGGATTGTGTTGTGGCCATAGCCAATCAAGAATTCAAGTTGATAGGCATTAAACCCTGAAGTCCCTCCCTTGAAGGATATGGGGACTATGTCAAGACCTTTAATGGACTCTAGGACATCAGCACAGGATTCACCCTCTAATATTCCGATTTGCTTGCCCTGTTTTCTAGCCTCAACGGCTTTGTGGTAGTTGAGAACTACCCAATCTTCGTGGGTTAAATCTCCTAGCCCGTTAGTCCAATGGCCTTTACTTGTCATCCGAGACTGGAATATGCGCTTCCCATTTTCATCATCAATCCGCTTGACCTTAACTACTGGGTCGCCTTGTTTGTTGCGATAAACCCACTCACGAGTTTGGGGCTTCCGCTGTTTTTTCTTGGGAGCATTGGGGTCGTGCTTTAGATGGTCTTGATGGACAAAGAACATTCCAGGCTGAACTCCACCTACTTCCTTCATGGCAACGTAATCCCCTTCTTGATCCCCTTTTTGAATTCCAAGTTCTAAAGCTTTAGTGCAGACAATTTCAATTCTGTTACCGTCGTGCCCACAGGGTGCATCACCCTTCCGCCCATGTGGGGAGCAGATAGGGCATCGATCTTTTTTAGAAAAGGATTTCCAGCTTCTCATCACGCCACCTCCTGAGAAGTGGGGTTGACGTCTTGGCCAGTTTGCCAATTATTTTTCTTGTCTAGCTCTAAACTCTCTGAAACCGCAGTGGACAGCAGTTCGGCTGTGTCCTTGTCTGATAATTGCGGAGTTGTTTGGGCGTTTCCGGGGTTTTCTTTTTGGAATTTTTGGTATAACATTGAAATATCATTCCATTTTTTTGTGGGTTGTTTCTCACGACTCACATGTTTCGCGAGAGATAACCTTTTTACTTAGGTATCGCGTATAGCCTGATCAGAGTCACGAAAAAGCAATGATCAGCAACAACACAACTCAATCATCTGAAGTTAGTATTTTAGTTCAGATGTCACCCCCCGGTCTTTGTCAAGACGCGGGGAATTTTCGTTAAAGACTCAGTGTATTTAGTTGACCGTAAACATTGACTGAATCCGGGAACAGGGTGTTGCTCCTGTTCTCCTTTAAAATAAATAATAACGCAAATCCTGGAAAAATATCGCGAAACTTTTGATAAACGACGCGACGCACAATCCAGAGGCAGAAAAGACTTCAGGTTTTTCAACATATTCCATTTCTGTATTTATCTCTGGGTTATCAACCGCAACTAACAACAACGGTTCAATTAAAGCTTTACTAGCCAAGGGTTTTTGCAGAACTGTTATCTTTGGGCAGGCAAAAGATTCTCCACAAATTTCCTTTTTGTCGCGTTCGCGCAGCGTAGCCTTTTGGGCTAATGGTGATTCAGTCTGATTTGCCTGGTCGTGTTCCCTGGACATTAAGTTGACTTTTGAAACCAAAGTGAAAAGAAAGTCAACTTAATGTCCAGGGGTTACAGTGCGGGTGGAGTTGGCTTCTTAGAACTGGACTTCTATCGGGGCAGACCTTAAGGCAACTTAATGTCTAGGGTCTGCGATCACTCCCCCAACCAAAATCAACCACAGCTGCAATGCGACGGCCAGCTGATTTCAAGGTCAAGTCCTAATGCTTTGATCATCTTGTCCAAGGTTCGCTCTGGGATGCTTTTGTATCGACCATTCTCGATATGCCTCCAGTGAGACTGGTCTAATCCTGCTTTCCTGGAAGCTGCTGCTATAGTCAAGCCTAATTGCTCCCTTGCCTCTTTTATTACTCTGGGCAAGTCGTCGATTACTACCGACACAGTAATGGTTCTGTTGATTATCATGAGTTTTCGTTTTGGATTAGTCTCTTTATACTAACTCCTAGGACATGGAGTCCTCAAAGGGCATAAACCGACTAATGAAAAACTTTTCATAGACCCTTGACAACTTTTTATGACATCGTGTACTATAAATATATGGATGAAAAAGCGAGCACCTTAAATAAACCGGAAGTGCCCGCTTTAGTAGGCCAGAGTGAACTAGACCTAGATTAAGTATCTCTTATTTCTAGGTCGCCACAGCACCTAGACAAATCTATAGTTTTAGACCAATGAAGAACTCAAGGAATCTTGTAAGTAGTACGGATTTACTGCTACTAGGACGGGATGTGGCTTGTTTTTGGGGAACATGGTTGATTGTGTATCATCTGTGTCGATAAAAGCTAGCGGTAACGAGGGAGTAACGACATTTGGCTCCCCTACTCAAAGGCTTTTTCCTAACAATTGATGACTTATGTCGCCCTACATAACGCTTATGTACGCCCTACATAAGACTATGTCGCCCTACATAACGCTTATGTACGCCCTACATAAGCTCCAAGAAAACTTGATGCGATAAATGTGTT
The DNA here is from genome assembly GCF_010672095.1 of Moorena sp. SIO3I6. Taxonomy (NCBI): domain Bacteria; kingdom Bacillati; phylum Cyanobacteriota; class Cyanophyceae; order Coleofasciculales; family Coleofasciculaceae; genus Moorena; species Moorena sp. SIO3I6. The sequence goes on from NZ_JAAHHU010000059.1 coordinate 6,925, forward strand.
GAGTTAATCAAATGCACAAAGTTATTTATTAAAAAGTGCTATGGCCTGAGCCTCCGGTCATAAGAGTACTTAGGAAAAAACTTAAACCTTATGTAGGTCAGCGTCGGTCATAAGGATGCGTTATGACCGACGCTGACCTACATAAGGGTGCATTTAAGGGAAAAAATGCACGTACATGGCTGTCATATGCAGGTGTTGGCAAGTTTTATTCATTGCTGATTTTTGATCCATAGACAGATGAGCGTAAAGAATATTACAGCATACGCAGAAGCCAGTACTACGACTGTCCCGGTCATGGAAGTCGTTATGACCGGAACCTCCGGTCATAAAAAATTAGCTCTCATCAATGAGGTCTATCAGAATTTCTTCTTGTACAACCCCAAGAAGAAGATGACAAGAATTGAAGTCAGAGATAAGTTTGGCATTTCTCGTCAAGCTTTGTACGACTGGCAAGTAAATGTGATAGATCCAGTCCCTCATGATTATGCCGTCATAATAAGAGGTGAATTTTACACAAAGAATGGTTACAGACCAACAAAAACCATCAGAGGTCTTACTATTCACCAAGTGTTTGTTTTCTGGTTAATCTATCAAGTCATGAAGCTTGTGAACACCTACAAGCAAGCAATTCCTCTACTTGGGAGGCTATTAGAAGTGTTCACAAAAGAAGATTTTGATACTAGGTTTGAAGCCTGGAAAAGCAATTATTCAGTTTAGATCCACAGGAGAAAATAATGACTTTCATCACAATCGACGAAGCTATTGACCTTCTTTCTACTGGCCAAGGAATAAGTCACGATCAAGCGAAAGAGGCGGTATCAGATATATGCAAGCAGCACGGCATCAATCCTGAGGACAACAAGATTGACTACAATTTGGTGGTCAGTGCCAGCAAAGGATTCACTGCGGTAGATAAAGGGATAAACAAAGCCATCGCTTCCTCTAAGTCGGCGGAAAGCAAAGGAGGTGCTCTCTCTACTCAAGAAAGGAAAGATGAGGCCATGGTCTTTGTGCAGGAAGAGTTGCATTTGGCAGGGATTGATAATTTCCCAGTCCAAATTATGGCAACTCGTATCGATAACGCCATCATGGATGGGATTCAAGATGCTGACGCCACTGACTATGCTCGTCGCCAGGCTTTTCTGCAACGCACACGAGACAACAACACTCGTTTCTACAACGAAGTACTGGAAGTCGAACAGCAATCTCGCGAAGAAGCAAAAGAGGTTGCAGACGCCATAACTCACCAGGGGATTCAGTATCACTTCCAGCCTGTTGAGTCTAATGTCAGTCACTACACCTCTGTTCTAAAGCAACGAAGGCTCTCTCAAAGAACAGCTCAACAAAACCAAGCCAGCCTAGTGCAGAAAGCTGCCGAGGACAGAAAGACCAGCCAAGCGATCGCTAAGGCTACTTCGTTCCTAGATGACCTCGAAGCTGAGGTCGAAGCTGAGTTGGGTCAATAGTTCAATAGCCTGGGTCTTCCCAGGCATCTTTTGTATGTATCGAAAAGTTGGTTCAGGACAATGCCTAATAAGTATTATTTGATTTCACTAGCGCTTAGCTTTGCAGCTATCGGTCATGTAGCAAACTCTACGATCGCAAATGGTCAGAGAGATTCAGAGACAAAGAACAAAATAGCTGAGTCTAAAAAGCACTACGACATCAAGACGGCTCAAATGGAGCAAGAAAAGGCTTTCTCCGAAGCTAGGGTCAAAAATAAAGTGGGAAGTCCAGTCAAGAAGATCATATTGAATCATTATTACTACGATCCAGAGAACCCGACATTCCCAAAGGGTTTCAGCCTTGATTTCCTAAATAATGCGGGCAATAATTCTCCCGATGGCATTGCAACCATAGTGGACAAAAATTCCCCTGCGACATGCATCGGGGTTTCGGTTAAGTCAAAAATTCCAGGGAAAGACGGAGTCTTTTACTTTATTGGTTCCAAGAACCCAGCTTACGCTGCTTACGCTGAACAAATGTGTGGTATTCACGGGTAAGGTTATGGCACGAACTATTAGAAGAATAAACAATCCAGCCAAGGATAGATTGAGTTATCTAGAAAAAAGTGAAGCGGCTAACAGGATTACTCCCTTTGGGGCAAAGTTTATCGTCAATGCCAATAGGGTGATATTCAAGGGGATAGGTTCTATTGGGCTAGTTATCGTTACCACTGCTGAGAATCTGTTAAGTCCAAATGGATGCCTTTTTCTCGGAGGTGTTTGTGCAATCGCTGGGTTAGTCATCTCAACGGACACCTACTATCAGCAGATAACTGGAGTCCCTCTCCTTCCGTTCTTTGAGGAAACGTGGATAGATCCTGTTAGGTACAGGCAAGCTAGCTTTTGGTTCTCCTTTCAGTTTATTTTCTCTTCTCTAATGTCTTTGGTTGTGGACTGGATCCAATCACTGGCATTAGTAAGCAACTTGGTTCCACAAGCTAGCAAGCTAACAAAAACTCAGAAGATGATTGTCACTAGGATAGGGCTGTTTGCTTACGCAGTAGAGCTACTTTTTACCTTTAGCTCCCGTGGTATTGCAGGTCTGGATACCTATCGAAAAATATCTGTCTTCCTCTATAACCTAGGAAGCATCTTTGGAGCTGAAGCAGGGTTCGCATTGGCCGCAGTATCAAAAGAAAACTTGGAAAAAGCCGCAAGAGAAGCTAAGTCTGAAGAGTAGTCCCTAAAAATGATGGAGTCTAATCCGACTCCATCTCAATTTAATCCAATTACATCATGGAATCAATTATAGACCAATGTTTGACGACAACAAAAAATACCGCAGAGGAAAGCTTAACTCAGATCCAGATGTACACGAAGAAATCATAGACGTAGAAGCGTATCTAAACGATCGCATTAATTTTCTGGGCAAGAAAGCGGAGAAAGAACGGGGGTTTGGTGACACAGCAAAAACTATGGGTGGTGGAGTACTTCTTGTGTCATTTTTCTGTGCAACTGCTATTCCCGGTTCGCCTATAGTCATTGGAGCTTCATTGGCTGGATATTTAGTAGCTTTATATGGAGACTATTCGACAACTGGTCGCCTAAGATTTCTTCCAAGTAGAAGGACTTTCTTAAGTCTAAAATCAGAAGACGAAGAAAAAGACTTTATAGATTTAACGGCAGATTTTGAAGAAGATGTCTCTTATCTTCCTCGCCAAGAGAATGTTGAAGCTAGATTTATTAATAGATACTTTGAGGAAATATCTGAAAAGCTTAGTGAGATGCCAGTTCCAATCAGGGCAAAGACCTATAAAGCAATAATAGATAACGTATATAGCCGCAAAGCTCAATCAAAATATTACAAGTACTTTGAAGCTAGAAGCAGGCAAAAAGACCTAGCTGTTGAAACTGAAATTGATCAGATGAAGTCTGTTCAGGACACTTCTGCTGTTTTTACTCAAGCGCTACAACCTAGAAAGCAAATAAGGACTATCGAGGCTGACTTAGATCTAGAATGTCAGCTTTTTGAAAGCGACCCACAAGTTAGTCATCATCAAAAAACAGAAGATTTTGAATCTCCAACTAGTCAGACCCCTGTGTTTGTTGACAAAAGAAAGACCCAGGTCACTGGATATAATACGATAGCTAAGAAATGGCAGTTTTGTACTTTTACGATCGCAGGGCAAGGTGCTGGAAAAAGTGAACTGTACTATTGGCTAAGTAAATATTTAGCTGGCCAAGGCGTTCGGGTTTACTATCTTAACTTAGCCTCAAAAAAAGAAGATTTTGGACGAGATTGGGAAGGCCATGCTCAATGCGTAAGATGTGACCTCAGGAAACTAGACCCTAAAGGAGCGAAAGGAGTCATCTCAGATGTTTACCAGCTGATAAAGAATTACGATAGCTGCGAGGAAAAGAAAATGCTCATAATTGATGAAGCTAACGTTACATTCCTCAAGGTTCATCGATATGCAAAAGACCTGGGAGAAATGAGAGATTATCTTGCTGCTCTAATCGGAGACCTTGTATCTGCGGGAGGAAAAGGATTCGAGTCTATCCATGCCTTAGGTCAAGGATTGAAAGCTAGTACACTGTCTGACGGAATTTTCCCTCTCTTTAAGGCCATGCTTTTGAATTACATGACAGTGGCTCCGGGGAAAGAAGTTTACGCTGCCGATCGGAATCAAATGATAGGAGAAGATAACACAACCCGTCGAGACATTGTCAATAATTTTGGGAAAGACTGCGCTAATCCGCCTGTAGGAATTGAAGGAGGTCGTATATTGAACTATAACGGCACTTGGTACCCCACCGGAGGGAAAGCAGATCTAGGTTTCACTGATAGTGATTCAACCAGCGAAAAAGATCTATCAGCTAGTAGAACTTCATCAACAACGGCTCAAAAAAAAAGATCTCAGATAGAAGAACTGATAGCAGAACTAGAGGAAGACGGATATGATACCTTGTGGTCTTTTGCTGAAGCAATGGGAATGCCTTCTTCTGGCGCTAAGCGTAGATTGATTGAGATTATTTCTATTTACCTGGAAAGCAAAAGGCCAGATCTCGCTAGTCGCTTTGCTAGGGACAAGAAGAACCAGTTTTCTAGTTTTGATGGCCGATACTCCTACCCAGACAATAACGAGAAAGAGCTCAAGACTCGATTATTGACTAACTTTTGCTGTTGCCTATGCCAAAAAAGATCAGAAGATGTAGAGATCCACCGAACATCATACCTAGGAGCAGACGATCAGCCGGGGGAGAATATGTTCCCACTGTGTGAAGTTTGCCATAACGAAGCCCATGAGGCCGGTAACTGGAATTCAATACTTGATTCGATATGGTCTTCTCACCAAACTGAAGGTTTTACTAAAAGAATCAATTTAGGGTTGAATTTCTTAACTCAAAATATTGATTATTAACTAAAAATGAGGTCACATAGAATGGTATCAAAAAGGACAAGACTATTGCTGGCGCACGTTAAAGGTATCGGATTCTTGGTCTTAACTACTCCCATGATAACTTTGGGGCTACCTCAATCCATTAATAGCTTCTTTCCTGAAGCACACTTAGTGCCTAATTTCTTCGATCCCGATAAAGGTATTTTCCTTTGGAATGTAGTTAACTTATCTACAAGAGAAGGGCTAAAAGCTCTAGGCGCAATGTCAGCCTTAAAGGTTACCCAATGGTGCCTTTTGACGGCTCCTTTCGGAAAAATATTTTCCTGGTTGCCGTGGGAAAACAAGCAACGATTAATATTGGTGGGATTACTTTTATGCCTTTACGAGCTCCTTTTAATTGTATCCGTAACTTTCCCTACTGAGTTTGAGGTGTCAAGCTCAGCTATGGTTTTCTTTATTCTCCACTCTCTTCTTGTCATATGTATCCCCTGGATAATATATGGATTCATCTGTATTTCTGTTGACCTGTATAAAATATCTCTTCGATCGGCTAAAAGGAAGAATTCAGGCGCTTCCGGAATTCCCGACTAAGATATTCGACCAAAAATCCTAACCCCAAAAAATGAGCGATCGCTTCTGGTTCTAAAGGAGCGATCGCTATCAAAACAGTAACTAATTAAGCACACCTGCTTAGTAAATGACAACTGATCCAGGTATTAGCATGGCACAAAGCCTTGACATTCAACAACCTTTTTATCGTGACTTGAACAGTGAAATATCACTGAGAAATTATCAAGAAGAACTAGTCTTTGGTGTGTTTGAAGAGTGGAGGAGTGGTAAGCGGCGAGTGATGGTGCAGTTACCTACAGGTGGAGGCAAGACGGTCTGCATTGGAGCATTGGTTCAATACTTTGTGCAGCAGGGTCTCAAAGTCTTAGCAATCGCTCACCGCAAAGAGTTAATAACTCAACTAAGCGAAACACTCGAAAACATAACAAAATTGCCTATTGGCAAAATCAAAGCTGGCATTCCTCCAGCTCCTCACCACAATATTCAAGTGGCTTCAATCCAGACATTAATCCGAAGGCAGCCCTTCCCTGAAGCTGACTTATTAATAATTGATGAAGCCCATCATTCTGCATCAAAATCCTATACCGATGTGATGTCTGCGTACCCAAATGCATATATTGCGGGGTTCACCGCTACGCCTACGAGAACCGATGGCCATGGCTTCCTGCAAACCTACGATGCCCTAGTGAAGGGAGTGACGACAGCCTACTTAATTGAGCATGGACATCTCTCTCAGTTCAAAGTCTACGGTGGTGTGACTATTAACACCAAAGGACTGAAGTCTTCTGTTGGTGACTACCAGAAGGGAGCCTTAGAAAAGCGAGCCATGGCAGTAGTGGGGGATGTGGTACCAGCCTGGAGGAAATATGCAGAAGGGAAAAAGACCATAGTTTTTGCTGTTGGTGTCAAGCACTCGGAAGCGATCGCTAAAGCTTTCAACGAAGCAGGGGTGAAGGCTGAGCATCTTGATGCCAATACTTTGGACAAAGAGCGAGAGCAGGCTTTAGATCGCTTTAAGAACGGAGAGACGACTGTTTTGTCAAACTGTAACCTCTTTGGGGAAGGCTTCAACGTTCCCTCAATTGAGGCTGTTCAAATCTGCCGCCCTACTAAGTCAAAAATTGTCCATTTCCAACAAATTGGCCGGGCTTTGAGACCTGCCGAAGGAAAACCCCACGCCATCATCATTGACCACTCTGAAAACTGGCGGTACCACGGACTTCCTGACACCCACATCAATTGGTCTTTAGCGCCTATCTCTATTCCATCTAATGAATTTGCCACCAAATGCTCCTGCTGTGGCCACTGCTTCCTTCCATTTCCCCATGAGTTAAAAACTCCCGTTCGATTAGAAAAAGACGAGGACGGCAATTTAATCCCTGTCTACGGCATTACATGTCCCAGTTGTCTTACCAAACTCGACTACAGGAAAGGAGCAGGAATAGCACTGGAGCCAGATGGAAACATGGAAGAAGAGAGGATAGAGGGTAAGTTGATGGAAATTATTCTTGAAGCTAACCCCGAGTACACCAAAGAAATTGATGCAGCGATCGCGAAACAATTGGAAAAAGGCCACAAGCGCGGATGGGTCTTCCATCACCTGCTGCGGGATTTCAGCGGAACCCAATTTAGTGTTGGGGATTGGCGCTATGTCGCCCATCAGTTAGGTTATGACTTGGGCTGGGCAAACTATGCCTGGAGGGATTCCCAGGTTTTTGCTAGTAGCGAATTTTGAGCATCGTCTTTTTGTTATTTTTGCTGACGACGACGGAAAGATAAAGTATAATTTGAAAAGCGGGCGAGGGTCGTTGTCTCAAAACCCCTCACCCGCTGTGATTCCAAAAGAAATCACTGTACTAATGCCCTCTATTTTAAGATGAATACCACAGCGAACAACAGTGGTACAACAGTACCATCTGAACCCAAGCAACTGGTCGCGGTTAAGTGCAGAGTCCCTCTGGCTAGTATTAAGCAGTGGATTGAGTCCAAGGAAACCAAGAATTTCCTCCATGTGATCAAGCACCAAAATGGACTGCCTCTTACGCTGACCTGTGAAGATTTTTACTACTACGATAAGGGCTGCGGTGTACTGTACTTATACGATCACTCACAACTACACCTCACCTTCAAAGCTTGGCAGGATATAGTCTACAAGGAGTTACAGTTGGGTCTTGTTCCAGTAGATTTTGGCTCCGTGACAAATGAGCAGACCATCGAATGGCTCAAGAGTGAACGCACAAAGAAAGCAATCCAGGGAATTAAAGACCGTCACGGGGAAGGTGACCGAAACTACCTAGTCGGGACTCGCAATAAAGATACTGGGAAATTTCTACTACATCCTGAACTCATCCCTACCTTCAAGGCAGACTTTGGGATTGAGACTAAGCCTACTACTGAACCTGTTGTAACTCTTCCCACAGAAGTCACGTCACAAAAAATTACACCGCAGCATACCACATTGGTAACATCACAAACTTCTGTGGAACCTGAAGAATCAGCTCAAGTCACTTTTCTCCCAGAAGTTCCCGATAACTACCATCTGGTCAACGAAAAGTTACTGAAAGAAGAAATCCGTAGTTTGCGTGATCGCCTCTCTTGTGGAGAAATTACAGAAGCTGACATCATTACAGACGCAGTATTTCGTGGAAGGTTTAAGTCTGAAATTAGCAGGAGTCACAAGGGACTACTGAAAGAGATAGCCACCTCAGGGGAAAAAGCTTATATCTTCAACAGGAAGACTCAAACCTTGTGGTGTCACCCACGGTTAGCCGAAGCATTTTTGAATCCAGTCCCTGTTGATGAAGAGGAGATTCCTTTCATCCAGACGGAAGTAATTCCTCGGGAAGAGCGAAAAATAACAGAGGCAGACCTGACTGACCCGGACAATGTCGAGTTAAAGAATGCAGTCCTTGAAGCTACCGGGCTTTTGGAACCAGCAAAAAAGGAAATGGAAAGGCTGCATTCCATCGAGGAAAATTTGAAAGACCAGTTGCGTAGGGTCAATCAAAAGGATGCAGAAACAGGTGAATCCCCCTTGTCGTTAACTGGCTCAGCAGCTCCCGTTTCCGAGCCCACCTTTGTAAGGCTAAACGAGGTACTTCAACAGCACAGTCTGACTCGGGGACAGTTCCTTGATTTTGTAAAAAGTGACAAAGGTACAAAAAGTCAGTCAGCGATCGCGACAAATCTGGGAATCGAACCGAGTGATGTGGTGAACTGGATAGACCGGAACAATCCTTTTGTTTGCCAAGAGTACTGCAACACCTTCGTTGTATGGGCTGAGGCAGCAGCTAAGACCATACAACGAAGGTATTGGGATTTAGAAGACCTAACAGCAACCTTCTTCTTGTCAGACGGGGAATTCGAGCAGTTCAATGGCCTGAAATCATCAGTAGCGCTACGGAAGCAAATTATTGGGACTGAAGGAATTGAAGCAGTGGTTCACTACGGTGACAAGGCCAAGCTGCACCCCGACTACCGGAATGCCTTTGTTAAGTGGATCAAAGACCCTTGGCCTGACATGCCCGGACATTACCTATTGATTCAAGAGCACTTTGAGATTGCTTGGAGCAAGGCTGAGTACATAGAAAGCCACGAGGAGTTGCTAACCGAAATGGAACAGGAGGGAGAGCCTGGAGAGACCATACTAGCTCGTGCCCGTACCAGTAAACCTTCCATGGAACTAATTCAGGAGTTCACTGAGTATTGTGAGGCGGAAGCTGGTGAGACACTGGAAGCACTGACAAAAAAGGGAGCTTTTACTTACGGTTGGAAAGATGGCCTGTTCTGGTGTCACCCAAGACTTCACAAGCGTTTTGACAGGCAGTATGACCAGGCTGCGTCTATGAGTCTGCTGGAATCAGTCAAAGAGTGTAGCCAGGATTTGGGCAGATTCCTCAATTATCTTTCCACAGATGTCGCGATGGAAAAGGCTGAGTGGATTGCAGAGGGATGGGGGTTGGAAATGACAGAGGTCTTGGATTTATCTGATCCGGATGACCCAAGGGTTGATGGCCACCTGTTCGACTACTTCTTAATGATGGCCAGACGGGAGGACAACCCGCTCCCTGACTACATTCCTTACCACCAGGTTCTAAGAGATGCTGGAGTGACTTTTGAGGTGCTCCTTGGGTTTGAGTGTGATTTTCTCTCTAGGACTAAACTCAACCGGGAGGCAGAAAAATACGGACTAAGGGCTGATGACCTGATCAGAAGGAAGCAGACAGACACAGGAGAGGAGAGCGTCAAAGAATATCATCCAGCCTTTGTCAAGGTGTTCCGGGAGATTGTCTTAGGAGAAGGGGAAGAGGAGGATAGCCTGTCTAAAGTAGCCCGCCAGGAGGTAGCGAAGAAGGCGTCAGAACTCAACCCTCGTATGTTTGAATCAGCGACTGATGTTACCCTTCAAGCCAGGTCAGACTTAGTATCTCGGACGTTTGAGCGAGCGACTGATGTTACCCCCACGTTAGAACTCAAAACAGATACCCCCGATATCACTCTAGAGGTGTCCTCAGTGTCGGATGGGCCACCTGAACCTATCGACAAACTCGACAAAAAAGTAAACAGTAAGGATTACTTGTCGGTTCGGCAAATCTGCGAGGTGGTCAATGACCTGTTAAGGGATAAGGGCAGTTCGTTCCAGGCAAAAGCAAGGGACATCAACCAGGCATTAGTTGAACTTGGGTATCAGAAAAGGGAAGGACGGAAGTGGTCTGTACTCCCAGCAGGTCGGCATTTGCGCCGTGGAAACCAGTGGCTTAATACGGTATGTAATGAATTGGCTCAGCGTCTTTCTGTTATTTATCTGACCGCTAAGGAGTTACTAGAAAAAATCAAAACATCTCTGGGTTTGACAGATATTTCTGTCAACATGCTGAGCAAAGTGCTTGTTGAACTGGGGCTTCAGCAACGACTGGAATCGACTAGCGAGTCAGAAAAGACTTACAAATACTGGGGAATTGGACAGGGTGCGACCTCTGAAGACGGCACCGAGTTGGTAAAAGCGTGTGGCACTCGCCGAGTAGTTTACCACCCTGATTGCGTTGACCTACTAACCAATAAGGACAACCGACCAAGGTTCCAGAAGGGGAAAGTGGCAAAGAAGGCAAGGCAGAGTGACCATTTAGCCGACCGCTGCCTGGTCTTGTTGACCCTCGGGATGGTTTCCCTGTTTCCCTTCTCCGAAGTCATTTCCGAACCTGTTACTGAAGCCATTCCCGAGTCCGTCACTGACAGCTCTGAGGTTAGGATTGAAACCGTTGCTGCTGCTGCGGTTCAGCCACCTGCTTATAGCTCTGGGGTTAGGGACTTAGGACTAACTACAAAAGCAGACGTTACGATTAACCCCCACATCACCGGATGGGCTGTGCCGGGGGATTACAGCTTTCTAGATGCTTGCTTTTACGAAGCCATTCCCCTCCGTCTGTATAAAAACGATGTACTCAGGTGGATTAAGGAAGACTGGGATACGATCGCGACAATTATGGATGATTTACTATCCGGTGGTTATACCTGCGGAGAAGAGCATGACGGTGCTCCTTTCACTCTCTCTGACTGTGTTGGCTTTTGGGAGGTACCTTTTGAGCAAGATTGCAAATACGAGTCCATTATCATGCTTCCCATGTTTTTGCGTCGGTTTGAGGAATGGATGGGAGACACTCCAGTCCTACTCCATGACTATGATCAGAACCATCGAACCTCTTGGCGGAACGGCTCGGTACCTTACTACCCCACCGAAAACACTGGGGAGGTTTTTGATTGGTGGTTGGACGAAACAAAAGGACAGGCCAGGGTTCGTAAAGAGATGGAGAACGACCCAGAATGCGAGTTATCAGTAAACTATTACGAGCATTTCTGTACTTTTGATGCAGCAACCAATCAATTAATCCTGACTCGTGATCAACGAAAAGAGCTGGGGCTGGAATTTAACTTGGGAGACAAACCAAAAGACTCGTCACAACCTGAATCTGAACCAGTTGCAGAGGCTAGAACCACTGAACCAGTTGAAGCAGCAAAAGTGAATCCCGCAGATTTAACCGTGCAGGAATTACGGCAGCGACTAGCAAAAAAAAAGAAAACCCTAACGGTTCAACAGTGGTGGGACCTGTATATTAGCCAGTTCGCAGATGACAAAAAAACATTGAACGATATTAATGAAACCGTCGAGGATATGACCACGAAGGAGCTTGGTGAGTGGTTAGCAGAGGCAGAGCAAATGGAAATCGACGATATTGAGTTGGGGATAGTTGAGGAGCAGTTGAAATTCTCAGAATTAACAGGACTCCCTGGGTGTGAATCAATGGCAAAGGCCGTCTGTAGTGATAGCCTGGCTAACACCTTTCGTCTACAAACCTTAGGGGGATGGAAAGCTCTCAATGCCCACATATCTGTTGCTGGGATAAATGATGAGATAGCGACAGCCAAGTTAAAGTCTGAATTCACCCAGAAGACAACCGCTCCTGCCACTGAGAGCTATGCTCGGGTATTTTGCGACAAGAAAGCAATCGAAAACCTCACTTTTGAGACCGCAGAAGACTGGAGGATTGCGGTCGATAACATAGCTTACAAACTTGACGCGATCGCTTAATCACATTAGAGCACATTACCTTTCTTCAATTCATTGCACTCCAAACTCCGGCATTCGCTGGGGTTTTCTTTGCCCAACCATCAAGGAAACTCTGAAAAAATTTTGATTTCTGTTATGTTGTCACTGGCATACCCCAGTACGAATTAAGCAAACTTCGGTAACGTTCAATTCCTTGTTAAGCAGGTGCACAAAATTAATTACACATTTGCCAAAACTCAAAACCTTACGATGTAACGGGTACAGAGATTGGTAGTAAGAAATTAATTTTGTTTAGGTGCTTAATTAAGCAATTGGGATATTCAGGGTGTAATTTGTCAGGAACGATTGCCTCAATTGTGGAAAAGCCATCGAGGAAAATGTGAGAAATTCCGTTATGAAAATCGTCTCTCCGCATTACACCATTAAGGAAATTGTGAGGTACTAATATATGAATAAGCGACCACACTTATTCCCGTCAAAGGTAGTGCGATCACTTGCCATGTACAATCAAATATTTCTACCTCATGGTACAGCAACTAACAAGAGAGATTATTTTGTCCCACCTCGGCTCTGAAGATCGCTTCCCAGTAGATTTTGATCTAGGTTTTCCATGGCTGGGTTTTTCGAGAAAGGACGTTGCAAAACGATCCATTGAAAACGCTGGATTCAAAGAAGGGATTGACTTCCAGGTTTTCCGCAATGATGCGGAAAACTCCAAGGGAGGTCGTCCAAGCGAAAAGATATTTCTGACTGTTGATTGTTTTAAGCAGTGGGCAATGATGGCTCCCACTCAGAAAGGTAAAGAAGTGCGCCTGTGGTACATTCGCATCGAAGAGGAACTGGATCGACTTAAAGGGAAGGTTATACCTTTTTCTCCCAGTCAACAGGCTCCTTCATCAGAACAGCCATTACTGCAACCAACGGTGGCAGAGATTGCAGAGCTAGCACGTGTTATCTACGGTGACCTTTTGGATCCTCATCTTGTGTCTGGTTTTATCGCTAACCAGGTGGCTATCGAATATCCTCACCTGGAAAGGCACTGTGAAGCAGCCAAGAAAAACCTAATCCTTCCCATTGAGAGCGAGTTGATGACGGTTACCGAGTTGGCTCAATTGTACAAAGAGGTTACTGGAAAGGAGTTATCCGAAAAGGGGACTGAATCCGGGGATGCCAGGAAGTTTAACACCCTGCTGACCGACAGAGGTTATCAGACGAAAGTCAAAAGTAAAAAATCCTCCAGTTATCGCCCAACAGAGAAAGGAAAACCGTTTGCTAAATTTGTCCTTCAGGAGGCTAGAGGTAGCAGTAAGACTGTGCAGCAGCTTAGATGGCGTAGATCACTAATTGAGGACTTAGCGGCTCACGACGAAAAGGAAGTGGTTAAAGCAGAGCTTGTTGATGTAAACAATGTAGAAGACAGCAAGGTAAATGATATCGATGGTAATATAATTCACCTTAGCTAACCCCTAGAAGTCTTTGTGGGTAGCGGTTTCAAGGGTCATATCGAGTTTGTTAGTTGGTGCAAATTTTAAGGCGCAGAACCCGATTTTACGCCCGTCACTTTTTTGTCAAAATTCCTCTCAATATCTTACTGGATAAGCGGTTTACGCTCGACACTTTTCGTTAGAATCGAAATTAACCGCTGAATACTGGCAAGGTTTTTCTGTCATCTTTTTAGAACGACAAAAACAACAAAAAGTATTTATCTTCAACGACGATAAATTAGCTATAATTCAAATAAGCGATCGCAGTAAACCTGGAAAATTTGACTGCGATCACTGAGTAAACATTATTCGCTTAATTTAATCATGACACAATATTTTTCCGATGAAATAGCTGAACGTTCGTCTATACAATTAACTGAAGAGAAAAAGGCAGATGTCTTCTTGATACCCTCGACAAAGGAAATAATACTAAGTCAGACTAATACAGCAGAATGTATCAATAAGCCCAATCGCTCGATTATCGAATTTTCGCAAGGAAAGTCGCTAGAAGCAATAGCTTATAAGCGGTTTGGATTATCGAAAAAACAAAAAGTAAAAGGCAGTAACAAACCAATTGATGTCATATTACCGCAGCAGTCGTTTCTATATTGGAATTACTGGAACAGAAACGGTCTAAAGGATGCTATCAAGATAGTTATAGCCTGCGGTATTGACTCAATTGTCAGTCGTTCTTACCAAGCTTTTGGGATTGACTTGAGTCTGGAGAAGCGAGAAAGCTTAATCCAGATTAACGCCAAGCTATTAGAGCATTCTCAGCGCCTTGAAGCCGAAAATACGGACTTAAGAAATAACGATGCATGTTGGGCGCACCTCAACAAAGAGCTTAAAAGTCAGTTAAAAGACCTTTCCTATGGTCTGGCTGAACCGGACCATCTACAGGCAGAAAATGCTCGCCTGCTGCGAATACTGCGACAACATGGAATCGATCCATATTCCCCGCAGAATTACATTTAGTGCGGCTCGTTCTAATCCATCTACTGCACCCCCCGGCAACCGCTGGGGTTTTCCATTAGTACAGCGATCGCCTCAATCATGGAAAATAGTGGGCAGCTTTTTCAGTTTGTCAGTTCAAACGCTCAAATAACCATCAAACGTATACTAGGCAAGGATTTTCGGTTCGCCCAAAACTCGGCAAAATTGGATGAGCAAGAAGTTGAAAACAAGACTGAGAGAGGGCTTCACAACTCGGCTAGGTGCCCACAAAAATGACTTCCAAAGGTTTGGCTTACCCAAGACGGGCGAAAACAAAGTGGTGACCAAAAAAAAACATACCCAAGGCACTGAAAGACAAGCTGGGCAATAATTTCAAGGTAACCCCACACAAACCCCTTGGCAATGGCTGGGGGATTTTCTTTTGCGGATTTCTAGCATCGATGCAAATCTGAAAAACCGCGTAGCGTCGGCCCTGCTGAATCGCCAGAAAATCAGAAAGATATTGCACAACCAAAGGGTATGTCTAGTGTACGTACCCTTTGGCTTCCCCTGGTTCCATCAACAAGCTATTTCGGTTATCGATATTAAAACCACTTTTTGTTATTTTTTGTACGACCAAAAAGTTAACCGAAATAGAACGGGGCAAACGACGCAAATAGCCCCAAGCAATTCTCTTCCAGAACCCGGTTTTTATTGTGTGGACGTGCGTGGACGTGTTGGTATTTGTGCGTGGACGTGTGCTCTTAGATAAGTGTGGACGTGTTAGGATTTATGTAAATAAAAGTTATTTTGTGCGTGGACGCCAACGTGGACGTAATTGTGGACGGACGACTGAAAGGTATATGCAGTATGTGATTGCTCTATTTTGTCCATGCTCTATTACGTCCACGTTTTTCAATAATATATATAGGTAATGAAAAACGTGGACGTAATTGTGGACGTGGACGTGGTTAGAAGTTACCGCAAGAAGAGTGGAGCCTTTAATGGGTGACTAACTATGCGTAAAAGGTGTTTGACTTTGTTGTAAGGCGACCCTCTGATAAGGTTTCAGCTCCGGACGCGATTAGGTTGCGTGGACATGTTTATTCTTGTGTGCCAGCCGGAATTTCGGGTGAGCAAAAAAAAACGGATTGTACTGTTAGCTGGAGAAAAGTCTTCAGTCAAGGGCAAGCCTGTGAGCTGCTCAAAAATGGGATTAGACGCCTCTCTTTTTTCTTTCAGGATGTCTGGAACCTATTGAAAGGGTTTGACGACTCTGTGGACAATTTTTGTGCTATCTGGGAGAACCGAAACAGAATTTGATGGTCATAGCGTACGCTCAAAAAATGGAAAACCATTATCTTGTACTGCCCTGCTCCCATTTGTGATTCATTCCTGGCATAGGCTTCAGGCTTTTTCTTGGCCTATTATGCCCCCCGTTCCCGGATTTGTCCTAGTTCCAATCAAAGGTCAATTTTACTTATCGGCATTAGAATCACTTTTTGTTATCTTTTTGCGCAACCCAAAAACAACAATTCAGGTTTCTCTGCAAACGAAGGAAAACCTAAAAGGGTCAGAAGGGATGAATCTGGGTAAAGAAAAAACCTTACCTGCCTACTAGTAGGGGTATGCAGTTCTGTGTACCGACTCACCTCCAACGATCGGGCAATCGACCAATTGGTCGATTGCCCTAGTACCAATGTCAGACGGTAGTCCAAGCGGACGACCTACCCACCTCCAACACAAGGACAACTAAGTTCCAACTAATATTAAGTACCTGCATTTTTTTGTTATTTTCTGATAATTTAGGAAAAGATAACAAAAAGTCTTCTAAGTTCCTGTAATCGGACTTAGCAGTATTTCATTTTTCCCTCTAATTCCCTTTAAAATTAACTTTCTATTACTTTTGATTTTGTTGGCAAAAATAACGGGAAGTTAAAGACTGACTGTGATGAGAAGTAGTTCCGCTGTCGGAATCCTGTCAACAGAACAGGGTTGAGTCCTGGAATTAGAATTGGGTCGTGTGTCGGTGACATGCCCAAGTACATGAAGTTGACAGATCTGTTTACACACCTGATGCAAAAAAAAGATCTGATGACTGAGCTTAGAGGGGATAATAAATTAGGGATTACCTTTCCCAAATCATAACAGGACTTATACAAGCACATTATTAGCAATAATGAAGCTAAAACAGATACTTAATCAAATCAAAATAAAAATACCCCGTCCACGAAAAACATCATACCTAGATATCAATAAAATAGCTATTAAACTTTATAAAAACCGTCAAATAACAGGTGTAAAAGGAACTAATCTAGAAGATAGATATCAAGCAGAAAAAATTGCCAACAGTCCCTTAAAGTTAGTATTATTTAAATGTAATCAACCACTTATAAAAATAGAAAAAAAGTTTTTAGAACCAGTTTTAGACTACCTCAACAGATTGGCATTAATAGAAATATTAGGACTAGTCGGTAATTTATCTATTCTTCTAGGCTTGATCATCTTTATCGCTGGGGAAAAAGATCGGCGAAATAGTGAAATTTATCAAGCATGGCAGGTGATTACAGCTGCACATGGCCAAAAAGGCAGTGGTGGTAGAAAAGAAGCTCTAGAGTTTTTAAACTCAAAGCCTAGGCGTACTCCTTGGTTTTGGTTAACCTGGGAGGAACAAAGTTTGAGTGGTTTGGAAGCACCAAAAGCTTACTTGATAGGAATTCAACTTGCTAATGCCGATTTAGGGGGCGCTAATTTACATAATGCTAAGTTAGTCGATGCTAATTTACAGAAGACTAAGTTATTCTATGCTAATTTACAAGAGGCTGATTTAGGAAGAGCTAATTTACAAGAGGCTAAATTATTCCAGGCTAATTTACAAGAGGCTAATCTATTCCTTGCTAATTTACAAGAAGCTGATGTAAGTGAAGCTAATTTACAAAAGGCTAATCTATTCCAGGCTAATTTACATAAGGCTCATTTAGAAAGAGCTAATTTACAGGGGGCTAATTTGTTGGAAGCTAATTTACAGAAAGCTAATTTATGGGAAGCTAATTTACAGAAAGCTAATTTAGTCGAGGCTAAGTTACAAAAAGCTAATTTGTTGGAAGCTAATTTACAGAAAGCTGATTTAAGGGGAGCTAATTTACAGAAAGCTAATTTATGGAAAGCTGATTTACAGAAAGCTAATCTATTCCAGGCTAATTTAAAAAATGCAATGTATACAGATGAAAGCACATTGAAAGCTACTTGCCAAAAACTTTATCTAAGATATCCTTGTCCCACCATATTTTCTGAAAATTTTAATCCTAAAACCGCCGAAATGAAACTAATAAAAGAACCTAAAGATATACCCAAAGATATACCCTAGTACAAGTTTAAAACAAAAACAATAGAACAAGTTACAGTTAACACCCAATAGGTCAATAGCTACCACTAACCCCACAACTATCCTAACGACTGGGTTGCCAATACCTCTCAAACCAGTTTTAATCCCCAAAACGGGAGTTATTGGGACTTCCCGTAATATTATTGCGCACTAGTTTTGACTCTGGTGGGAAGTAGTTCTATTAGTGGAAATGCCAGCAAGCGGACTTAACGGAGTTAGCTTTGATAAGTTAAATTAGCAAGGTTAGTAAGGTTAACAGCCGTGACGGAAAAGATAATGGTGGGGACAAGAATCCCGGTACAATGGCAGGAGAAAATTAAGTAGCTATCTTTGAGTACTGAGAAGAAAGAATCAGAATTACTCAGGGAGGCGATCACGCAGTATTTAGATGAGCATGACCCTAACTCGGTGAGGGGTACTTTGGATGAGTATGAGGTGAGGTTGAGGAAGCTTGAGGAGAAGTTGTCGGGGTTAAGTAAGGTGTTTGGGTAGTTTCAGTTTGCCCACCAAAATGTATGTCTTATTTTAGGAGGTTGGAGTGAAAATAAGGTTTTTGGGCTTTATACTGCTGTTCTTAACAGTATTGACCTCTTCGTGCGCAGCGCCGTACAAGGGGGAAATAAACAAAATCATAGAAGTCTTAGACAAGGCAATTGGCACGCTAGACAGAGCATCGTCTGATTGGCAGAAAGTTTTGGAGGAAACGCGAGACGAAATAATCAGTGAGACTCAGTCAACGATTAAAAACGAAATAAACGGAATAATACAAGAGGGAATTGCTAGTGCAGGAGCCGAATTTCGCTGCAACTTTGACTTTGCTAGAGTCAGGGCGCGTTATGAGTTAATCGACTTGAGAAACAGTCTAGCAAGTCAGGTAGGGATACAGCTCATTCCCAGCTCTCGCGAGCCCGAATTATGCCAAGTCAATCCCAGTTCAATCAATTTGTCTTTACCTCCTCAAAGGCGATCCGAACTAAAAATTGCTGGATATGACTTCGATCAAGGGGGACTACAGCTAGTATTAAGGAGCGGTAGCCAAGAAGAAGATGTCAGTGCATATTTAGCAAAACCAACTCATTATCTGCTTACTGTTAATCTGGGCAGCAATGGAATCGGACAAAAAATATCGCCTGTTAGTGACAAACTAATTTTAAGGGCAGACGGCAAAGAAATATCTAGTATCAATATTATTCAGCCAACAAAGCAGCCTCCAAAACCAGATAACAGTGCGTTCATTACCGACCTGTATGTTTCGAGCGAGAGATCATCAGGGAATCGCTGCCCTTCCGGCATGACCTGGATTTCTCAGGACTTAAACCAGGGCTCAGGGGGGAACTACATTTACTTGTGTTACGACCGTGGTGGAACCACTCCAATCACGGACTTGAGGGTGACCAGTAGCGGTTCAGCTGGTAACATTTGTGGTTCCGGTTGGAAGTGGATTAACAAAGACTTAAACAAGGGTGCTAAGGGGGACTATATCTATTTTTGCTACCGGACGGATGGAAACAGCCCCATCAAAGAGATAAAGTTTACTAGTAGATCTTCGGCTGGCAATGTTTGTGGTTCCGGCTGGGAGTGGATTAACAAAGACCTAAACAAGGGTGCTGGGGGAAAATATATATACACTTGCTATCAGAAGTAGGGATCACCTTAGCAAACTACCTATTCCTCTGCCTCTACTCCCAAGGCGACCCACTCCCACCCTTATGCACTCCCAAATCTTGGGAACACAAAAGGTAAGCTTGCCACCCGGACTATCCCGGTACTAGAAGATCTGCGGAAACACTAAGTGATGTTACTTCCTTTAATGGGCGTTATTGGTATTTCCTTTTTACCTAAAATTCCCCCTAAAATTCATTTTTTTTATTATCTTTGATTTTGTTGACAAAAATAACAGGAAGTTAAAGACTGACTGTAGCGGGAAGTAGTTCCGCTGTCGGGATTCTGTCAACGAAATAGAGTCGAGTCCTGGAACTATAACTGGGGAATGTGTCGGTGATATACCCAAGTCCATTTAGTCAACAAGTCTACTTATAAGTAGGTGGGCATAAATAAACGTTAAAATTCAAAATACTAAAATGAAGCTGAAAGCCTTTATTAAAGGGGTTTTCAGGACTTTAAATCTCAATCGCTATTTTACGGATAATTAAGCCCGCCTACTTACATCTGATTTTTTTTTACATAGGGGCAAAGAAAAGCCTGATGACTGGACTTAGAGGGGTAATAAATTAGGGGGATTACCTATCCCGAGTAGCCTTACGCGGGCGATCAGGTGTGAAGTCACCGCTTATACAAGGGTCATAACCAGGCTAGAAATTTTGTTAGCAATGTCCAAGACAGTGGGTAGTGTTTCCGCTATATTTTTGGCTGCCTGTTTGAGTCCTTCTCCAACTATCTTTATCATCGTTGGGTTAGGCTGATCTTCAGAGGCTTTACTAACTAAATCATTCGCAAGGCTGGCAACTGCATCAGCCTCACTGGCTTTTTGAGAAGGAGCCTGTTGTAGCTCTAGGTCTAACCTCTGGAGCAGTTCTTGAAGCTTTTCCTTGGTTGATGGTGTAATGTTTGGCGATTGTCCAATTATTTGAGAGGCGTTTGTCAATTTAGACTTAACGTTAACATTTGCTCCTCGGAAATCCCCTGACATATCAATAGAGTCGCCACCGACAACTTGGTGCTCTATATTTCCCACCGAAACGTTTGAAGAGCCTGTAAATGAAACGTTTTGCGAGTTATCTGTACCAGCCATAAAAGTTACCTCAAAAAATGTTTAAAGCGGACTATTTTTTAATTCCTATCTTGTCCTTATTGACCCTTGAAAGAATTAGAAATGTTGCCAAGGTTTAGCCCAGAAGAGTTGTTGATATTTACGTTTTGAGAGTGGTTATTATTAATGTTGTTAAAAATAATTTGCGCTAGTTCCTCTGTAAGGATCCCATTTGCTTTTAAAATGAGTCGCGTTTCGTCCATAAGAACATAGTAAGAACTTTCATAGAACGTGATTAAATCTATTCGGTCAAAAGAGTTATTCATGTATTCTAGTCTCGTACTAATATATGAAGTAATACTAAACTCATTTGCCAGCCAAGGTACTAACCAGAACCATATAGACACTGGACTAAAAAAGACAAATGCAAGGACATCAAACCAATTGTGCGTTCCGCGTACATATGTAAAGTAGTGAGCCACAATTGATTTGCCAGCAACGGCATAATGAACAAAGTGAGACAATTGGCTTCCCCTCACTGTTCTAAATAATATCTTCAAGAAATTCTTTCTGTCAGATCTTAATTCCCTGTCATAAGCAAGCACTAGGTTCACGGTAGATTGGCTTAATTTCTGATGTGTCTTGTCAGCGATTTCTTTGTTCATCTTGATTACAAAGTTCTGGGTGTCCTCCTCTGACCAATTATTATCAATGGGTATGGAAAATTTCGTTTCGTTGATTTTGTGTCCATACCTATAAAACAAGCTATTGCCTCTAAAATTGTCGCTTCCTTTTTTTTCTATCAATATGTCAATGATGTACGCTAAGTAGGACAGAAAAAATAGGAGCAATAGTGCTGTTAGGAGCAATAGTGCTGTTAGGAGCAAAAATGTTGAATCCATTAATAAAACTTTATTTTTTTTTAAAAATGATTCCTATTGAGAGGGGTTTGCCTTAACATCGGCTCAGTTTTTCAATCCACCTATGTCTACAGTGACAAGTGCCTGAGATCAGGAAATTAAATAAATAGTCTTTGAAACCCCCAGCAATATTACTTTTCACAGAGTAATTTTAAGGTCAAATTATGGTTAAACATAGAGGATTAATTCTTCGTTTTTTGGCTTGTATAAGATTTGGAACTTTCTGCTAAATCCGTCCTGACCAGACAGCGCGAAGCTGTATTAAATACTGGGTGCTTGGTTGAGTTTTGAGAGTGCTTCATGCCCACTATACGCAGAAAAGCACTAATTAAAGCAGTCAAAACTTATCTTTTCTCAGAGCAAATATGGTGTATCTGTGGGGTTCTTGTTAACAGACCAACAGTTAGATATTTTGTGTCTAAAAATAATACAGATAAATAAGAAAAATGGATTTAAGACCTAAGCTGTTACTTACTCTTCTCCAATCAGCCTTTTTTTTCTTGTTACTTACTCTTATCGGAGTAGGTTTTTTTTTGTTTTATTCCTTTTTTTTTGCAGAGAATAGTCCTTTTAATGGTTCGTCCTCTTCCAAATCTCAGTCCCCTCCTTTGCCAACAAATAGGGTGCAAGGAGCTAGGGATTCTCTGGAATCAGAGAACATTAATAATGGTTCTGGGCGGAGTGAGAGCCGTAGCACAGTTGCACTGAACCCTAGCAGTAATTCTGGAGCAAGCGACGGCTCTCAGGGTGATTCTGAACCGGACAACGAATTTGACGAATTCACGTTTCCATTTGGTGGTGAGACTGATGGTAGTCCTGAAGCAAGCGATGAATCTCAAGGCAGTTCTGGATTCACTGTCAGTTCAAGCTTTGGCGAAGATCCACAACTGGCAGTTGCTAAACCGAGCTCATCACAGGCTGTCAGGGATTACTACTCAATGCTCAACAGCCGGGAGTACAGCAAAACTTGGGGGCTTCTGTCTCCTGGGTTCAAAAGGAAACACTCTAAAAACAGCTTTTATGAATACAAGATTTGGTGGAATAAAGTAGACCGGATTGTCATAGGTCAGATGAAACAGGTAAGCCAGGGGGAAAACCAGGCTGTTGTAGAAATTAGCTTAACCTACCACCTAAAAGACGGAATAAGCGAAGACCGCAACCTATTTTCCCTCGTGTTTAACGAAGGTACTAATAGCTGGATCATAGATGACGAACTAAGCGGTAGTTCTGCACCAAATTATAGGTCTCAGGGCGAAGCAAATGCGACTATTATAACCACAGATCCCACAGAGCCACTTAAAAACATTCGCTCTAGCCGCAACACAGATGTTGACAACATTGTGGGAACGATCCGTATAGGAAGTAGGGTAAAGGTTTTAGAGGAAGGGCGAGATCGGACAAATTACCGGTGGTACAAAATCTATGACCCGTCCTCTGGAACTCGGGGATGGATAGCAGGACAGTTTGTTGAGCGAGATTAATTTTGACAACAGCTTCAACTAGGAATTTTTTACACATGAAAAAACCTTTACTTCGTTTACGGAAACGGCTCGCATTTTGGTTTTTAAGCTCTTTAGTAGCTTCGCTAATTGTGCTGCCAGGGTGCTTTAAAAGCGCAGGAAAGCCTCCCGAATTTTCCACAAAATCTACCCAACAAAAACAAGAAATTTCAGTTGACCGTTCTCCTTCAAACACTGAAGAAAGCCTAGGATCTGTCTCCCAGAAAGCAGTTGTTAGTCCTGGGGAAGAGCCAGCCTCCGTTCCGGCACTGCACTCTCAGAAACAGCTTAGTTTTGAAGGGGAGCTAGCTTTAACTCCAACAGCGCCTTCTCAGAAGCCGCTTAATTCTGAACAAGAGCTAACCTCAGTTCCGGCATTGCCCCCCCAGAAACAGCTTAGTTTTGAACAAAAGCTACCTCCGCTCCCAGCAGCGCCTCCTCAGGGGCAGCCTAACCCTGGGGGAGTGTATGGGCAACCGCCCGAGCTTTTGCACACACCACCGCAAGTAGAAACCCATTTAGGGCACTTTCCCTATGCAGAAAACCAGCGACAAAACTTAGTCAAGGTCGCCGATTTTTATGGGCGGGAAGAGTTTTTAGACCGGACGGCAGCAAATGCTTTTTTCCAAATGCAGGCAGATGCAAAAGCTAGTGGGGTAGACTTGACAATCATTTCTGGGTTTCGCTCTGTTCCACAGCAAGAGCGACTGTTCTCAAGGCAGATTAGTAAGCGCGGGAGTAGGGAAGCTGCTGCCCGGTTGAGTGCGCCCCCAGGTCACAGCGAACACCATACGGGCTATGCTGTTGACATAGGAGAGGGGGAAGACATTGACACCTTTTTAAAGCCGGAGTTTGAGAGCACTAAAGCTTACCGTTGGCTAGCCGAAAACGCTTACAGGTATGGGTTTGAGTTATCCTTTCCCCAAGGCAATTCTCAAGGGGTTAGTTATGAACCCTGGCATTGGAGGTATGTAGGTTCACCGGAAGCTACTGCTGTCTTTTCCCCAGCAAGACTGACCTACTGACGGCTAATAATCTTCACCTCCAAACTCCCCACACCATACTGTTCCCTTAGGGCTGCGATCGCAGACAAGCCTACTATCCCAGGGATATTGATGTTTCCCACCGCTGCATTGATCGTATTCGCCCACAAAGCGAAGATGTGGAACAGAGGATCCGTTAACACTAACCACATTCCAGAACCCCTGCAATACTTTAGTAGCGCAAGCTTTAGCAGAACTTAAAACCTGACCTTGTGGGGTCTTGATAAAAACTGATAACTCTGACTAAGAATCAGACTGGTGCTTGACTAACATATTAATGTCCTATGACTTGTGGGACTCAGTAAGCCCATTTCACCCCATCAGCGATGCCCTAATCCAACCCTATTCCGGGCATTCTTCTCGACAGTCATTGGAAGTGTCTTCAAGACTGAGTATAGGGTTCGCTCAAGGGTCTTTATGATCAAGTGATGGTGAAGTGCCTTGTTGGGGGATTATCGGTACTTCAGTACCAGAATCCGGCCAACCTTCATGCTTGAAAGGAGTACGACTCGGTTTGCGTACAGAATCAGTAACCCAGATGCATCAAGGGCTAAAAACGGTACGACATTATCTATTGCCAGCTGGCCGCCATTTTCACCAGTGGGGAGTTTGGGGGAAAGCTTCGACTTTTAATTCTTGATGTACAAGGGTTTGGCGGTGGGGAGCCTAGAAAAAGACAGCACCACTACCCCCAATGAGGCCAATTCCCTACTCCCTACTCCCTACTCCCTACTCCCACCGTATGGATCTAAAATGTTCAGTGGACATCCGGTGAACATTTACTGAACATCCAGCAGATGGCTATGAATCAAGAAATAGACAAGTTTCCCCTCAAAGATTTGCAAAGCCGATATGACATAGGTCGCACCGCCCTTTATGAGCGACTTAAGCATATAAATATTAAGGCAAACAAAGAGGGGAGAAGCTCTTTCGTATCCGGGGAACAACTTGAAGAATTAGATCGCTTGCACAACCATCTAGAAGGGGGTGGAACGTTTGAGGACTTTGAATCATTATCAACCACCGGAAACAGTCAGGGAGCTATCTCCCTAAACAGTTCACCGAACAGTTCACTGAACGTTCACCGGACGAATTTTTGGGAGGCAGAACGGGAAGCATTGGAGGTGTTGATTGATGCCATTGCTTCCGGTATTGAAAGGGCTAATATCAACAGAATGCAGCCCTTAAGTCCCATAGAATACATGCACCAGTTGAAGATTGCTGCCCAAGAACAGTGGTTATTAACCACATCGGAGGTCAGAGAATTGATAAAAGTAAAACCTCACACCAGGAAGGGTGAGGATACTTATAGGAGGGGCTCCTGGTTGTTTGTTAAATCGGGGAAGATTGGGAGGGAAACTGCTTGGCGTGTCGAACAGGAACAGGGAACAGGGGACAATAGCTGATAGCTTACCCCTAAGCTTCTGCCCATCCTTCAATCGCAGCCATCAAAATGTTAACTAATGGATGGTCTATGGCTTCCAATGCTTCCACTCCTCCTGATTTCAGGGTATTGATTACCTTAGCAGTTTCCTTGTTTCCATAAGTATTTTCCAGCTGCTTTAGAAGTTGCTGGATTTCTGCTACTGCTTCGGCCAAATTTTGTTTTTGCACTGATGAGTATTGGACGTTTGCTTCACCAGTATTGATGTCACCCCCAAAGGAAACCTGACCGCCTTGAACATTAACAACTGTTGGAGATTCCATTGTATGAGATTCTAATAGTTCTGACTTGATGTTCCATTCGATAGGTTTGCTAGCTACCAGTTTTACAATTTCACACATATTCGCATTGTGCTCACGATAGATTTCTATCTGCTCGTCTTTTGCTTTCAGTTGGCTTTGATATTTTTTTTCACATGCCTTCAAAGCTACTGTATACTTCTGCTCTAGAGAGTACTTAATTTTTATTTTTTCAGCTTCATATAAAGTATTAACTTGGTCGATACTATTACGGAGAATGAGGTCAACACTACTGATAGCTTTATGAAAGAGCTTGGTAAACTCCCCTGAAGTAAAGTTACCATTACTGGGGCAACGTTCTTGTTTTCTCGCCTTAAGGAAAATATAGTCACAAACTATATCGTTTAGCGTTGTAGCACCGTTACAATTCCAATCTTCTAAACAAGCCCCAGTTAGCTTTGTCCCAGTAAAATTAGTAGCCAGTGCTTGAGTTCTACTCAAGTCAGCGTTACTGAGATTAGCATGACTGAGGTCAGCATTTATTAAGTTAGCTTCAACTAAAATTGCATGACTAAGGTCTGCTTCCCTTAAGTCAGCACCCTTAAGGCTGGTATCGCTAAAATCAACTCCCTTGAGATTAGTACCTCTAAGATCTACTCCATTAAGATCTACTCTGAAGTAAGGTTGGCTTTCTCGCCAACGGTTCCAGTCAGGTACTCCCTGCTTAATTAGGGCAGTATATTTACGATCTGCATGTTCAGGAACTTCAGCTTCTTCTACTACTTCTCGCCAAGACACACCAACGGCTTTACAGATGCCTTTAAAGGTGTCTTGCAGAATAGCTGTTCTCCCCCAAAACCGCTTTAAGGTTGCTTTTGTAGTAAGCGCCTCTTTTGCCCAAATTTCGCTTGACTTTGACCAGCCCTTTTTTCTTCTAGCTTGGTTGACTAACTTTAAACCTGTTGAAGATGCTCTCAAAGTATCTGCCATTTGCTACTTGTTTTTTACATAATTGTTAAATTAAAAGGCGTTGCTGAATCTTCGAATGAAGGCGGGATCATCTGGTTTTATTAAAGCACCCTACCCTAAAGTCCCCAAAAAATGGGGATTTTGAGAGTTTTGTCACCCCCAAAATGAGCACAATCATACTCAAAATCAGCAACACCAAAAATCTATGACAGCCAGGGGACTAGAGCGAATTTCTCTAATACTCCCTGCCGTCTTATTTATATGTCCTTACGGCAGACTAGCTGCCAAGAGGACTGCTTTAGTAGACACTACTCTGAAGAATACTGGTTAATAATTAGTCGGAAGGGATTAGTAGATCAACTACTTCTGATGGCAGACTCGTTGGCTTCTCTGAGCCTAGCTCAGCTATTACCTTGACAGAAAGTCCACCACCCGCTTCCGGAGGGGTAGTTGGTCGTTTTTCGGAGCCTAATTCGACTTCTACCTTTAAGTTGAGGGAGCTAATGATAATTAGGGTGGCGGTCATAACCATCACCCATCGATCTTTTGATCCATTCATATTTTAGAAGTTCCTTGTACTAACGTTTACAACTGGATGGTTGCCAGACCCTCTAGTTAGTCACTATCTTAGCTGCTTTTAGCTATAAAGAACGAAATTTGAAGCGCGACAATATAAGAATGAGCCAACCTCTCAGCGAAACGAAGCGAAACAAGAGGTCAGCGCAGATGTTCAATGTTAATTTCTAAAACAAGCCAGAATTATCCTTAATTCCTTACCTTTAGAGGGGTCTGGCATTCCGCTCCGGTTGGGAACTTCCAAAAAGTTTTGGATTATTCTGGCTTGTTCTCTTTCATTATCGCACAAGTGAATTGCACTTTTGACGCACCTTTGTCTCATTAATAGTGAACCATTAGCATTTTGGTTCACCACTTTGGTTCACCACTTCGGTTCACCACTTTGGTTCACCATTTTGGTTCACCACTTTGGTTCACCACTTCGGTTCACCACTTCGGTTCACCACTTTGGTTCACCACTTTGGTTCACCACTTTGGTTCACCATTTTGGTTCACCACTTTGGTTCACCACTTCGGTTCACCACTTCGGTTCACCACTTTGGTTCACCACTTTGGTTCACCACTTTGGTTCACCACTTTGGTTCACCTTGGTGACCTGACAACCTTAGTCAATCAACCCGACAACCAAAAATGCATGGAACAATCCATGTCTACGTTACAAGCTCTGTTCTATGTTAAGTTTCGTACAGATGTCCTGGGATAGGTTGTTGTAGCTGAAACCGACTTCTACCGTTGCGATACTCTAAAGGAACTGCTA
The DNA here is from genome assembly GCF_010672095.1 of Moorena sp. SIO3I6. NCBI lineage: Bacteria > Bacillati > Cyanobacteriota > Cyanophyceae > Coleofasciculales > Coleofasciculaceae > Moorena > Moorena sp. SIO3I6. Next base: position 34,865 of record NZ_JAAHHU010000059.1, read on the forward strand.
GAAGCGATTGGCCATAGGCCACGCTACGCGATCACACCCACATTGTATTGACTCGGGTACACCCAAGCTGTTCAATGGTACGAAATGGGTGTATTGAGGCGTGGGGTATGAAAATCGACCGCCATGGCCAGGCAAAGATATTAACAGCAGAGGAAATCCAGCTCCTGTTTAACGAAGGGGCAACCCTTAACCCGCCACGAGACCGGGCGCTGTTTGCCGTGATGCTGTACACTGCCTGTCGGGTCAATGAAGCGGTGACATTAAGAATAAGAGATGTTTATGATCGCAAAGGTTTCGTGCGTCCCGTTGTCCTATTCAGGAAAGGGAACACCAAAGGCAAGCTTGCCACCCGAACCATCCCGGTACTAGAAGATCTGCGGAAACACTTAACGGACTACCACCCTCCAAAATGGGGAAACTATCTATTCCCCGGAAGGCATGGGAAAGGGCACATCACCTCAGATGCCGCCAGCTGGATCCTTCGGGAGGCTTGCAAGCGTGTGGATATAGAAGGGGTCAGTACTCATAGTTTCCGCAGGACAGCACTCACCCAGTTAAGTAACGCAGGAATCCCCCTGCGGGTAATCCAGGAAATATCCGGGCATCGGACATTGGATGAGTTGTACAAGTACTTGGAGGTGCGACCCGAGCAAGTAAGGGGGGCTATCAGTGCCTTGTCAATGCTTAGTCCGGTTGAATCCGCCGAGCCGACTGAACCTGTGCCGGATTACACCGTTAAACCGACATTGCCCGATGTAACTAATACTTCTGAACCATAAGCGACTCGAAAGTCCAGATGGCGTAAGCCTCCATCGGTAAATGTGTTTCCCCTGGGGCTACTCGATTCGGTAGTCTGTGAAGACTAGATTATTGCTTTCCGGAAGGCAATAAAGCAATTTATAGTGAATTACCTGAGCCTATAAGCCAGAGCTGAAAAGTGTTTTAAGTGACAACTATCTTTCCCTAATCATCAACGTTTTCCGGAAAGTGTATTGTTGATATGTCCTATGAATTTCGGCAATATTAGAAAGCGATCGCGACAAAATCGGAATAAAATGTACCCCCTTTTAAAGCCTTACCAGCCTGGGTTTCAGCCATTTTCTTGTTGCAGAACGTATCCCCTTTGTAGTCCGCCATTGGCCTGGAGTTTGGCTATTTTCTTGACAGCTTTTGTCCCCACCCTTTAATTAAAGGGGCGTAACTGGGGATTTTGGCTGCGTCTTTTTGTTATCTTTGCAGGAGGTTTCGATAAAAGGGGACAAAAAAGAACAGTGTGGATTCTCCCCGTAAGTCAACTTAATACCGAGGGTAGGTGATAAACTTTTATCACCCAAGCTGACTTGGTCTTTGTCTTCCACAGTAGGACTCATTAGAAGATGCGTCGAGAACCACGCAAGGTCAATGAAAAACAGTCTTCATATTCACAAAAACATTTTTACTCATTTTGGAGCAAAAATCAAAGTCATTGTCAAGCACCCTAATACGAGGGTCAATTTATAATCGTGTAAGCCTTGCTGGGTATGCGATTAACTCCTAATACTAAGCAAAAAATAAAAACCTTCAATTAATGTTATAAGAAGTAACATACTCTACCTATTGGTTCGGATGCTCCATTTCGGAGTCGTGAGAAACTCTCCAGCAAAGGTTTTCAGGCTTTTGTTGGAGAGTTTTTCGGACCCGTTCCCGCGAGGATTTCGTATTTGTCGCGATCGCTTTTTGTCCCAATTTACCGCAACTAACCGCAGTTATCAGGGAGCTGGCTGAAGTTTTGATAGGGATTTTGAACACAAGGGGTCGATTAGTTGCGGTTAGTTACTTCTTGCTCAAAAATGGACAACAAAAAGACACAGTGGACAATTCCGACTGTGTCTTTTTGTTGCTTTATCGGGCGTTAAAGACCGGATTAAACGCCTCGGAAAGTGTAATCAAAATTGTTCCAGTAATCCCAAAAGGCACCCCATCCGTCTTCCGGAGGGAATTCTTCCTCATCTTCAGGAAAAATGGAAAATAGCAAGTCATTGCTGTTCGTTTCTTCTGCCCATTTAATTAAACATTCACGAGTCAATCTTACAAGAATCCTTTGCTTCCCCTGCTTTGTCAAGTAGTCCTGTCCCTCAGTAAACTCAAGTGAATACAAACCCTTGAGAGCCTTGCCTTCACTTTTATAACCCAAGGCGAGGTAAGCGTCTTCTAGGAGGATAGGGAAAGGGGTATTGGCATTCAGGTATTGAAGAGTAACTCGTTTGATTGCCTTGTCAATCTTTACCTGCCTCCGTTCAAACTTCCGCTGTAATCGCCTTTGTTCCTTGTCGGCTTTCCGTTTTTTCTTCCTTTTAACCATAAAAATAAAAAAAAACCGCTACCTCTCTAGGGTAACGGTCTCTATACTTAAGTAAAGTGCAAGATACCAAAATTATACTTTTAGCTTTTTCACTTTAATTATTCAAGCTGCTGTTCAATATATTGAATATTTTTCAACAACCTCTCATTGCTTCCTCCCCTAGTCGAAAAGTTGTGCCCAATATATGTTAAAACACTATGAGGAGAATTTTGTACTATTTGAAAAAGAGCCTTTGCTTCTTTTTCGGAACTAAACCCTTCATCACTCGCATTGTTGAGCCAGCTTTTAGCTTTCTCCTTGTCGCCCAATACAGCATAGCACTTCCCCAACAACAGAGCGGTAGTAGGTTCCATCGTTTCCCTGTAATTGATATCTAACAATGCTATCGCTCTTCGGTAGTCACAGATAAGGGGATTTGGCTTATCTATCAATCTAACAGCAACATCGTGCCAAGTCTCCCCATCTTCCAGGCAATACTCAGTAGTGGTGTCGATTTTTAAGGGAGCAAAATTGTGATGGTCAGAAATGAATCTTTCAGTGATTTTGGCAGTCTTAGTTGTCTTCATAAAACAAGAAATCAAGGTTTATTTTAACTAACAGTCCAGCTACTTCGTCCCTAGAGAATCTTTGATGATTGCAGCGGCTGTAAGGTACTTGGTGGGTTTGGTAGCTGCACTCCTGATCCTCTGGCACTTTAATGCCTGGACAAGCTCTTTTGTTTTCAAGGAAAATAGATTGGCAGTTGTCTGTAACCCACTGTTTGATGTACTTTCGAGAGATTCCAGTTAGTTTCCACAAAACGGAAAGGTTAATGGCTAAAGTCCTTTTTGGGTTGTAAGAAATGTTTTCGTTATACTTTCTGATCGAATCAAAAGCTCTTTTGAGTTTTTCGCTTCTAGCCTCTGCCCCCCGGTAATCAAATAGATCAGAGTTAGACCACTTGGTCAAGTCAAATTCATGCCGCATCGACTCCCTCCTGTAAATCGAAATCAACAATCATGCTGCGAATATCCCAAAGGTCACCGGCATACTTTCGGAAGTACTCCAGGGATTCATTTGAACAAAGCCAGAACAGTAGGGTCGTGCCACGGGAAACAATTGCCTCACGAGAAAGGTTCAGCTGCCTTAATTCGGACACTATCGTTTCATGCGAGAGGGTCTCCAACCCCACCACCGCTACATGGTCGCAGGGACCGAAACGTTGACGCAACCACCGGGTAAGTCCGACTTGCCCTTGGTCGAAAAAGAACGATTCAGAAGCTTTCAGCCCACTCTCCACCTTCCGAAAGATGGGACTACGGTGCGTTACATCTGATGCGATCGCGAAAACTATGGAAGATTGCCCTTCTCCCATCTCAAACGTCTGGAACATTTCGGACACCTGCTGGTCTTCTTTTTCTTCCAGTGGTGCAGCGTACTTAGCCGGAAAGTACTCCACCCCTCCATGTTCTGTGAGATACCGGCACTGAAATAGTACCCTCCGGCCATCCTCGCTAATGGAGTATTGTGGACAAGCCTTGAGGTCTGTTACGGTCGATGCCCGGTATTATCCGGGGCACCTCCGCTCCAGAACCGTGCATGAAGTCGGGTAAGGTTTGTAGATTACTCTACTCCCCTCCCCTAAGAACCGGACTTGACAGTTACCCATCATCCGGCTCAAGCCTTACTTCAAGCCTTCTGCTTGGTTTTCTTTTTGCCATGAAGAA
>NZ_JAAHHU010000590.1:0-2717 GCF_010672095.1 Moorena sp. SIO3I6
AAAATAGGCCGAGAGGGCATACTCTCTAACCAAGCTTGTTTTCGCACAACCAACCCAGCTGAAGGTGGTAGTAATTTTTTGTGAGGTTCATAAAGTAATGGCTCACAACCACGTTCAGTGATTGCTAGAAATGGCGCAAGTTTATCAAAATTTGGTGGAGGAGTGACTTCAAAAACACCATGGATTTGACTACCATAAGCACCAGAAGTAGGGTGAGATTTGCCAAAGGCGTAAGCAGAAGCTATCCAAGACATTGATGGAATCGTGTCATCGTCTAGGAAACCCACTAGTTCACCTGTAGCTTCCTGAATGGCACGGCATCTGGCATAAGCTGCCCCTTGTTTCGGTTCAAAACAATACCTCAACGGATATTGCGTTGGCCAATTGGCTTGATAAGCCTCAACAAGCTTAGCAGTGCCGTCAGTACTGTTGTTGTCAATAACAATAACTTCCCAGCTCAGTTGGTCTTGCTGGCAACAGTCTCGGAGTCGATCTAAGACTTCTGGTAGACGCTTCTGACCGTTGTATGTCGGGATGGCAACAGTTAACTCAATCACCATATTTTTTTTTCCACTGTAGAAAAATAACCCTAACTAATTATTGAGAATATTCCCAAGTGTTGACCAACATTATCTCTCTCTGAGGACATAAATTGTTATTGGTTTAGGAAATTTAACCGATACTTTAGTACTTTAGGTGCGACCCGTGGCGAATTTAATTCTTAATCCGGAAAGCGCACCTCAAGCGGTAAGCTTACGCACTAGGCGAGCCCATGCTACCCTTTCCCCACTCCTGACTCCTGGACAAAGTTGGTTATATCCAACTCAGGTTACTAGTAAGCGCCTTTTTTTTGAAAAAGCACTATGGCAGTTTTTAATAAAATCTTCAAATCTAGCCACAGTGACCAATTTTCCATGTACAAAGTATCTAGACGTACCACTTCTTCAAAAGACGTAATATCCGAACGACCGGACACTTGCCAAAGTCCGGTTATTCCCGGTAAAACTGCATGACGTATAAAGTGGTGTTCAGAGAATTTATTGACATCTCTGATTGGCAATGGCCTAGGACCAACTAAACTCATTTCTCCACAGAGAACGTTAAGTAATTGGGGAAGTTCATCTAAGCTATAGCGGCGGATAATTTTTCCTACTTTGGTAATCCGTGGATCATCCTTTATCTTAAAGAGAACACCATCTTTCATTTCATTACGAGCTTCTAGCTCTTTGAGACGTTGGTCAGCATCCACAAACATACTGCGAAATTTCCAAGTCTTAAATCGTTTATTATGTAAGCCAACTCTTTCCTGTTTGTAAAATATCGGTCCTGGGGAATCAAGCTTGATTAAAACGGAAATACTGATAAACAGTGGCAAAAGCACAATTATTCCTAAGACAGAAAGCACAAAATCCAAACATCTTTTTGCCAAAAAGTCAATACCAGTAATTAGAGGGGGAGAAAACCCTATGGTAGGCACACCACCTATACTAGACATCTCCACATTTTGGTAAATAGGTCCTAAGTCTGTACACAAAATTCGCAAGGTGATACCTGCGTTTCTGAGACTCCAGTAAAAGAACATATAATCTTTTACCTTGTTCCAAGAGCAAACAAATACTTCGGCTACGTCTAGAGCACGAATTTCTTTAATAAAATCGGATAGGTTCGATTGATCTAATAAATTAATATCGAAGAATTTAATAACGCCATAACAATCTTCGTTTTCCAGTATTTGAATTGCTTTTTGTTGTTGATATGGTGAACCTATGATCAGGGTTGGATAGCGAAGTAAGCCTTTTTTACGAAGCCGTCTCAGAAGAAAATCTATTCCTAAGCGTCCGATGCAGACAAGAGCGAGGCTTAATAGCCATAACAAACTATCAATTAGTTGAATCACAAATTGATCGGGTTGATACAGGCAAGCAATAACGAGTAGACTAATCTGGGCAACAGTGATTGTCTGGGCTAGAGCTAAGTAGTCACGGCGTTTGTTACCAGAATTATAAAGGTCTTGTAAAGCAATCAATAAAATTTCCCAGGGTATGACTATATAAACTAGTATTGCTTGATTGACTATTCCCCAATCATTATTTATATACTTACTAAAAATTAACCATGCCATCAATAGCATGAATAGATCAGTGAACACTAATGTAACGATGCGAAGCCATACAGCATAGGTATTGCGACGAAGTTTTGCAAAAATAGGATCACGTATATCAAATCTATAGGTTTCAGTTAAGGGCAGTCCCATCCTAGACAACTCCATTGATTAATATCCGATTAAAACCAAATTATTAGACCTAATAATCAAGGGTATTTCAGGCTAAAAATTTGGATAGGATACTTATCAAATAATGCAATTAGTTAAATTTTAAATAAAAAATAAAAAGCTAATATTTTTAATTGTATAAATTATAAAGTTATTTAATGATTGAATATGCAATTATTTGAATTGTATTCAGAGGATTTTGGCTATAAAACTATTTACTATAAAGCGAGCAAAAAAAATCAACGGCCATCAGCTTAGTTATACAGAAAAATTATACCATAACAGGATGATTTTGAAAAACTGGTATACTTCCTATATAATATAGCCGTACACTTAATTTTGTTTGATGCTTGACTAAACCAGTGTTTCCAAAGTCGCCCTCATCCTAAAGCATGGGGCTAAACAACCTAATTAACCTGCCCATACTCATAAAATTTGAGAACTT
>NZ_JAAHHU010000591.1:0-2716 GCF_010672095.1 Moorena sp. SIO3I6
TGATGCGTCTATGTCAATAAGCTGCCTCCATTATCAATAATTTCGAGATTACAGTTAACCTGCATAAAAATCGGTGAAACTCTTGTGATAAGCTGTTCATAATTTCAATTACATATTCACAATTATAGAGCTTAAAGGATATTTTTTGATGTCACAAGATATGTCACAAGATAATTACCTTGTTGTGGGTGGAGGAGATGTAGGTTTAGCCACAGCAGTTCACCTGAGTTCTCAAGGCCATAACGTTGATCTGTTTTCTCGTCGTTCTTCTTCAATTAGTCAAACTAAGATTGTTCGTTCAACGGGTGTATGTTCACCGGGTAATTATCCAATTGCAGCTTGTTCTAACCAGATTGAGGAAATTGCCGCCACTCATGATGGCAAATTACCCAATAATATTGTGATTGGCTGTCGAGGTCAGGATGTTGAATCTTATGCCCGGATTTTGGGGCAATATATGACCCCTCAAACCAATATTTTATTGATCTGTTCTAGCCGTTTTTCAGGTCGAGTTTTCTGCAAAGTGTGGCAAAAAGAATTTGGCATGAGTGAAACCCAATTACCCGCAGTTGCAGATGTAAATAATACCCCCTTTGCCTGCCGAGGTAACGGTGACGACCAAGTAGCTATAAAGAGGTTTAAAAAACAGTTCAAAGTCGCTGCCCAAAACTCGGATATGACAGAGCGGATTGTTGCTACCTATCAAGGTTTGTTCGATAATTTGCGTCCACTGTCTTCGAGTTTAGAAGTAAACTTGGATAAATGTAATGATGTTTTTCACGTTCCCTTAATCATCGCCTCTTTAACCAGATGGGAGCTGGGAGAAAATTATAATATTTACCGAGGTATGGGTCCTCGCACTGCTAATTTGATTGGTGATTTCGATCGCGATCGTCTAGCTATAGCCAAGGCATTAGGGTTTCCTGATCTAAGCGATATGTACGATTATTTTAAGACAGCCTATGGAACTACTGGCCCATCTTTTTACGAACACATTCACCAGATCAAAGCACTTGACAATTCTACTCTCAGGAATCCTCATCATCGCTATCTCTCAGAAGAATTACCCTTTGGGGCTTTTCCACTACAGGTGTTAGCCCGCCTAACAGGAGTAGATACCCCATTTTTAGATAGTTGTATTACTCTGGGGAGCAAGTTTATAGATGAACCTTTCACGTGGACTGCTGAGTTTCTAGAATTGGACACTCAATGGCTAGAGGAGCAACTAAGACATAAATAAAAAGAGTCGAGCTTGAATTTATGGAACTATGTAGCATTTTCTCTGGTTATACTGGGGATATATATCGTTAAATCGACTTCCTTGGCCTTTTGGCCTTTTGGCCACGCTACGGCAACGCGACCTAGTACATCCGTCCTCCAGTCACCATCAGCAAGCATTTTTCTTCAGGGGAAATCCACCCGTCAAGAATCAACTTTTTACAGGCTGCCAAAGACAATGCTCCAGTGTGACAAGCAGAAATACCAGCTTGCTGTAAAACCTCATAGCTTTTCAGAAGTTCTGCTTGGGTTGGGGCAACAACCGTTCCTTGAGTGTCTAGAATTAGATCCCGCAAATAAGAGTAGGTTGCGGTAGGATTGCCTCTAAGAATAGCCTCAGCCTTTCCAGTGGGGTTGCGGATAATATCCTCATCAGCAATTTGTTCTCTATTAGCATGAAATGCCGTATACACAGGAGCACAAGTATCTTGCTGCACACCAACAAAACGAGGCATTTTCTTAATATACCCATTGGCTAAAAGCTGCTTGAAGCCAAAATATCCCCCATAAAACCCCATCCCGCTACTAATGGGTTGAAAGACTACATCAACTTGGAAGTCCATTTGGGTTGCTCCTTCCATATACCCTGTTTTGAGACCTTCCCGACGAAAGAAGTTGAAAAAGCCTCCTTCCCAAAATAGATTATGATCTTGAGCATAGTCTTTGGCCAACTTGCCAGTTTCCACAAAATCTACATCTGTTTCATGGATGGTGGCATAGGGACTCTGAAATTTTAAGCGATGTCTATGGGTTGAGGGAACAAAGACATGAACCCTAATTTGACCTTCAAGCTCTTTGGCCCAATACATAAAGCTAGAAGAAGAGTTGCCTGTAGAGGAGACTACAAATTCTTTAACTCCACCCCATAACAACCCTGGTGTTGCCATACAACTCTGTCTATATTTGGTGTTTCCGGTTGCTAAAGCCCCTTCTACTTTACAGTAAATGCCATCATGGTCAACATATTGAGCATTGTCGAATCGAATTAGAGGAGTTTCTGGACAATAAAATTCTGGCAGGGGTTTAATCGGAACAAAATCTTTAAAACGCTGCAGTCCGGAACCAGATTCTACCTTTTGATTACCTCTGTACACAACATTCAACACACCTCCATCGCAAGATTGGCAACGATAACGCAGTTCTAGCGGATATTCTTTACCACATACAGCACATTGGAGATGAGCCATAGAATTTGCTTCGATGTGTCCTGGTGTTAACACTTGCCAATACTCCGGACGTTTTTTTGACTGTTTTTTTGACTATTGTTCGATAGTCTTCCAGTAGTAATAATATCAGTTAATGACACCGCAACGTAAGCATTCAGGTGTAGAGATTGACAAAGTCACCCCACTCACTTCAAAAGCGGAATCAGAGACAATTCGTGAGAACGCTGCCTGACTGCTAAGGACACAGCCTGACTCAGGAACTTTATGGTATT
>NZ_JAAHHU010000592.1:0-2713 GCF_010672095.1 Moorena sp. SIO3I6
GCTGCACTAGCAGTACTGAAGTAGTCAGTCTACCTGTCGATTGGGTTCTTTTCGCACTTTATTACTAGAAAAACGATCACCCCATCACCCCATCACCGGTAATTTCATCCACCGTAATCAAGTTCACTGAATTTTAAACTTCGGTATCTTTCCGGATGTATCCAGTTAGCAAATTAGGAAACAATAGAAGTATAAACAAACAGTTGATTTCCACCAGATAAAGGACATGAGAAACCAATTCGGTAAATCCTTAGTTATTTCCGCCTTGACTGCTTTGGGTGTTGCTGCTCTTGCTACCAGTGCTTTGGCTCAGGCAGCTCCTATAGAGCAGGAGTTTGAATTTGAGGGCACAGTAGAGGGAGCCTGTTCTTTTGTAGATGTATCCCTTGGTGTTTTAACAAACCCTAATCCCGAAGTATTAGCTGTTGTTAACCCAGATGATGCTGCTACAGGTTTGATGTTTTGTAATACTCCAGCAACTATCTCTCTTGGAGACTTGATAGCGACGAATGACCTATCTCAAAACCTTTTAGACACCGCAGAGACTTACACCTATGGCGTTTCTTTTACTGAGATTGATGGTGCAACAACTGGTGAAATCGAATATAGTATGGGAGAACCTGCAGAACCACCACTAAATTTACCTCCTAGCGAATTCGAGGTTGAAGCTGACATGATGATCGAGGGACTTGTTCCCCTTGAAGGTGGTGATTATGCCTTTATGTTTACCGTGACAGCTACAGCTAACTAAAGTCAACTATTGGCTAGACGCCAGCGACGTATCCCGCTGGAAAATTGATGTAAATGCAATTAACCTCTATATTTTTTGTTGTCTCCGTGGGAATCGGCTTGAGCAGATTTTTCCTACGGAGATTTTACCAATAAACGGTTTATTTAAAATAATCTAACATTTTTTTTAGAGAGTAGGGAGTAGGGAGTAGGGAGCAGGCAAGAGGCAAGAGGCAAGAGGCAAGAGGCAATAGGCAATAGGCAATAGGCAATAGGCAAGAGGGACAAAATATTGTGTACCTCATTCCTAAACTCAGCAAACGTGAGTCTAGCTTACTTCTGACTTCTGACTTCTAACTTCTGACTTGCGCGTAGCGCTATATGTGAGCCATCAGGCACTAATAACTAGTAATTAATAAAAAGTAATATTTCTATAAATTTTCTATATCTTTGGGAATAATCCGGATGGTAATAGGGGAATTATACGGATATAAAACCGTAACGTTATCCCAGGAAATTACCATGTCAAAAAAACTGATAAAATCCCTAGTCATTACTACGATAACTGCCTTGGCCATAGCCGCTAGTGCTATAGGTGCTGGTGCCCAGTTAGCGACATCTGACCAGGAGTTTATGTTTTTTGGAAGAGTGGAGGGAGTCGCTTCATTTGTTGACGTAGAAATTGGTGCCCTAGAAATTTCTGCCAATCGATTGACTTCTATGGTTGAGCAACCCGCTAGAAGTAACCTAATATTTAATTCTAACGTCACGGTCAGTATTGGGGAATTGATTCCCTTGAATCAGCGGTCTCGGAAACTTTTAGAGCAAGCAAGTCAGGTAGAGTATGGCATCTTAGGTCTTCCTATAGGTGGCAGTCCAGATGGGGAAATTATTGAGATACTCTCCAAAAATGGTCAAGTAGTTGATAATCGAGACCAATCCACAGTAGAAACTAATGAGTCTGTTAACTACGATCTTGTGGCTTCTCTATCCATTGAATCTTTGACACCACTGGTGGCTGGTGAATATCTCTATAAGTTTAAGATTACTGTTTCTCCTAATTAGTTTGTCATCACAGCTTGTTTGATTTTGTTATCAAAAGCAGGTTCAAATAATAAACTATAATTACAAGACAATAAGTTATATATTTGAGCTTCTGTTGGATTTTCCGGAGAACTTCCCAAGTTTTCTACTTTTTGGAGTAAATCACTATAAAAAAAATCATAGTCTTGAGCGATATCAAAAAATATCATTGTTGTCAATGCTAATAAAACAGTAATTCCATGTTTACCAAAATAATGGTAATGACTAAATCTATATTCAAATTGTCCCGTTTCATCAAAATAATGTTCTGTCGTTTTTTGTAAAACTTGGGTTACCCTTTTATTGATATTGACCTTGAAAATACAATAATTTAGCTCTTGATTAAAAGTGAAAATTTGGTTTTCAAAGACAGCCATTTCATCAAGACAACGGTTAATTAATTCCTGCAACTCATCAATCGCATCTTCTATTGTAGTAAATTTTTCAAGATAGTCTTTGGAGAGAGGATTTCTAATTTTTTGAATATGAAGGTTAATTTCTTCAATTCTTTGCTCAATTTTGTCATCAAGAGCACTTAATTCGTCGTTAAAATATTTAATCACTTCAAACCAAAACTTACTCTCATCCTGAGCATTTTTCTTTAAAAGATTATATTCTTTTAATTTGTTTAAAAGTAATTTTTTTTGGCGTCCATATTCTTCTTTTTTAGCATCACGCTGGTCAATTTGAGTTTGAATTGTAGCTTTTTCTTCTTTAAGACATTCAACATTTTTTTGATATTCTGTCTCTAGAGATTCAATATAACTATCTTCTGATTTAATAGAACTTCTTTCTTGCTCAAGATAATCACTTTCTCTATCAAGAGACCGTTTAGATTCATAAGTTAATCTAGACGAACTACGGTTAATCCTGTCAATATTAGCATTATACTTATCAAGTC
>NZ_JAAHHU010000593.1:0-2695 GCF_010672095.1 Moorena sp. SIO3I6
GAAATAGCTGTCGAGAGCCATTTCTGCCATTTGCCCTCGTGTCCAGAAATTCAGTGCTGCATTTGCGATCGCTTTTCTGACCTGCACTGCTCCCACTCGCGGGTTATTAAATAAGGGCAACACCCGCTGCAGCATATCTTTGGGAACTTTAGCATCTGCATCAAATACTGCTACAATCTCGCCTTTCGTTAAACCCAGTACCTGATTGAGTGCTCCTGATTTCCCTCCCCCGGCATTAGCACTCCGGTGCAGTACCTTCAACTGGTCGTATGTTGCTGCTAACTTATCTAATATTTCTGGTGTTTGGTCAGTACTGTGATCGTCAATTACCCACAGTTCATACTGATTTTCGGGGTAGTCTAATTGACACAGAGACTGAACTAAATTACTGATGACACTTTCTTCATTTTTTGCTGCTACTAGCAGAGACACAAAGGGAAAATCGTCTTTTTCTTCATCTAAAGAGGGTTGAGGGGTTTTTAACGGTTGAGCCAGCAAGAACCGTAGGCAATGAATTCCTAATATCGTTGTTAAGCCCAAGCTCACCCAGATCCCCCAAGACACCAAATGCAGTGCTATTGTCATGCACCACACTATGGTTAAAACTAAAGCTGCTTTGCGTCGGCGTCCTTCTAGTCCCTGGAAAAATAAGCTAGTTTCAAACTCTTCCTCTGACAAGTTAGACAGCATAGAGCCAAGTTGGTTCAGCTCTTGGCTTGGCGCTTTTTCTGACCAGGAATTCTCCGACATAAGTTATGTACTGCAACTACCAACGAAGGCCACTAATGCCTTATTCTATCCGAAAGTGTTACAAAATTGTTAATTTCTATCAAGGAAGGTATAGTTTAGGACATAAAATATCATCTGGGGTGTCAAGGGAATAGGGAATAGAAACATTTGTTAACCTTTACTTGGATTGCTATCGACTACTATCAATAGGGTTATCTTTTAGGTTAAGTCTGCCTCAAGCCTGAATCCTCAATCCTCAAAGCTAATCCCTATTATTTATAACAGCCAGAGTTCCCGCTAGAAAACTCTGGCGACAGGCATGACGCTGAATCTTACCACTAGAGGTCTTGGGAATAGTACCTGGTTTGAGTAACAGAGCAGTATGAACCTGCAAATCGTGATGTTGTAATACTGCTCGTCGGATTAACCGGATTAACTCTTTGGTATCAAGGGCATGGTCTTTCGCTCCATTACCAGGATCAGAAGTAGCTAGCCGAGTCGATTTCCAATAGCTACGTTCTACCTCAGCAATCACCACTAACTGTTCCTCACCGGCAATATTGACGGAAAATCCTGCGGAACACGTCGGTCTGAGCAAGGAGTGGGTGTTTTCTACGGTCCATTCAATATCTTGGGGATAGTGGTTACGACCATTGATAATGATCAGATCCTTCAAACGACCAGTAACAAATAATTCACCGTCGAGCATGAATCCCAAGTCACCGGTACGCATAAATGACTCCTCCCCCATCGATGCTAGAGTTACGCGAAAGTTGCCTTCTGTTGCTGCCAGTTGATTCCAGTAACCTTGGGCAATGCTTGGTCCTGATACCCAGATTTCTCCTACTTTTCCTGGGTCACATGGGGTTAAGGTTTCAGGATGGATAATTACAATCTGCTGGTCTGGCAGACTTTGACCACAGCCTACTAGGGTAAGGGTACCTTCTTGCTCAACAGTAGCTGGCACAACTTTATTTTGCTCTAATGCTGCCCCTTCAACTGTTTTTAAGACAATTGGAGCGCTTTTGAGACCACCAGAAACCATTAAGGTGGCTTCAGCCATGCCATAGCAAGGGTAGAATGCTTCTCGGCGGAAGCCACAGGACTCAAATTTTGTGGCAAACCGCTCCAAGATGGCGGAGTTAATTGGCTCAGCTCCGTTAAAGGCAATATCCCAACTACTCAAATCCAAGTTTGTTAGTTGTTCCGGCTTAATTTTGCGATCGCATAAGTCGTAAGCAAAGTTTGGTCCGCCACTGCTGGTGGCTCGATAGTGGGAAATTGCTTTTAACCAGCGGATTGGACTTTGCAAAAACATCAACGGGGACATGAGCGTAGCTGGAAAACCGCCGTATAGAGGTTGGAGTATGCCACCAATCAGACCCATGTCATGGTACATCGGTAACCAACTCACCACACTGCTGTGGTCGGTGTGCTCAAAATACTGATAGATAGCAGCTGAATTATGGACTAGATTGCTGTGGCTAATCATTACTCCCTTCGGCTGAGCGGTTGAACCAGAGGTGTATTGGAGAAAAGCCATGGTGCTAGCATCTATAGCTGGTTGCTGCCATGATTGAGCTAAGTTGCCGTTGATGGTTTCTGTGGCTAGCCAGTGCAGTGTTTTCAGTTCCGGAGCCTGAGTAAACCTGCGCTCTAAATTAGACAGGATTGCTTGGGTAGTTAGGGCTACCTTTGCCAGGGAATCCTTGACAATTCCCTGAACACGGACAAGGGAGCGATTGGGTCTAGGAGGATAAGCGGGGACAGCTACAACCCCAGCGTACAGACACCCGAAAAATGCACAAATATAGTCTAGACCAGGAGGATAAAGGAGTAGGGCAGTTTCTCCTGGGGAATATATTGATTGCAGGTGGAACGCGATCGCTTGGGCTTGTTGCTCCAACTGTTGGTAAGTCAGACTGACCTGTTCGGTTTCTCCATCCACCAAAAAGGTATATGCGAT
>NZ_JAAHHU010000594.1:0-2694 GCF_010672095.1 Moorena sp. SIO3I6
GAATCACCACCATTTCTAAATCTTGACCTGGCACTAGTTTCCAGTCATAATCCCGGAGCAATTGAGCCGCGAAAATCCTCATTTCTAATTTGGCAAACTCCCTGCCTAAACATTCCCGTAAACCACCTCCAAAGGGGATATATCCAAATATTTTTTGTTGATCTTCTGTCCTATCTGGACCAAACCGATCTGGATCAAAGCGTTGATGATATCGATAAATTGCCTCATTGTTGTTGGTTTCGGTAATTTGGCACAGTATAGTCCAACCTTGAGGAATCAAGTAACCGATGAACTACCCCGCCCTGTAGAGGGACGGGGTTTCAGCAGACCCGTCTGATGAGCGTGATTTTTGACGCTTCATCTTCCCTAGTTGCTTCATCGATCCAGTATGCTTACTGGTCTTTGAAGTAGAGCTAGAAAATCCACGTTTATCGAGGTCATTTCCGTACCCCGGCTGATTACCTAGTGCTGCGTTGTACATCACCATTGTGCTGGTTTTGTCCCGTGAAAGCCGAAATCCGCACTCATCACAAACGTGATAACGATTGGAGAGATTAGCCCAGTCTTTATGAACTTTTCCACACTTTGGGCAACGTTGTGATGGCTTTAATTGCTTGGTGGGCAGTTGAAGTACTATCCCACCTTTTAGCTCAATTTTGTAGGACAGCATCTTGTTAAGAGAACCAAAACCAACATCAAGAATGGATTTGTTCAACCCAGCCTTTTGTTTTTTGCGCTTTGACCCTTTCTTTGCCTTACGGGTCATCCCTTTCGTGTTTAGCTTTTCAGTTACACCGATGTCATAACGACTAACTAAATCTGATGTAACTTTGTGCTGCCAGTCTTTTCTCTGATTGCAAATTTTGCGTTTAATTTGAGATTCTCGTCTATTGGCTTTTTTCCAACGAATTGATGGCTTTACTCGCTGTTTACGATTAGGAGCGCGTTTTCTGCGTTTATCTTTGCCAGCAGCTTTCAATAATGGTTCTAAAGTACGAGTAAAACGCTGATTTTTGATTTCGTTGAACTCGGAACCATCAAAAGTAGTAATAGCTGTCTCTGTTCCCAAGTCATAAGCCACAACCGACTCATAACTTAAGTCTGATTCAGACCCATACTTGGGTTCGGGTACATCCACTTTTACGGTGATCGACGCAAACCATTGATTTAGTCGCGGTTTGTAAACAACGGTCAAAGTGGTTGGTTTTCCCCAATGTTTGGCTTTACCTCGCATCCTGATCTGGGTTTTTAAGTCATTTAGCACTAGAGTTCCATGTTTTCCATTGCTGTCAACTTTCCATCCAGAAGTGCTGGGGTAAGTCCAACCAGAATAATCCCTGATAGACTTAAATCTTGGGAACTTTCTTAATCCCTTTAAAAAGCTGTTGTAAGCTAAATCTACCCGTTTAACGGTCGCTTGTAATGAGGTACTGTAAAGACCTTTATACTCAGGCCAACACTCTTTGTATGCTGGCAAAATATTCTGTTGCTCAAGGTAGTTGACACTTTTTCGATTCACCTTCCATTCATAGCGGCGGTGAGCTAGACAGGCATTGTACAGAAGTTGGTGTAACGAACGGGCATAAAATAGCTTAGCTTTTTGTGACTCAGTTGGATACAGTCGAAATGTCTGTATTAGCATCAAAACAGTAATCTAAATCCCTTGTTTTAAATCAGTCGATTTTTATTCTAGAATCAACATAACACGGATAAACGGAACTGACAAGGGATACCCAGAATTATTATGAGGAAAGGCTCTCACGTGGTTTTTTCTATTCACCTGCATATTGTCTTTGTGACAAAATACCGTCGCCAGGTGTTTACTAAAACGATGTTAGATCGCATGGCTCAAGTATTCACGAGAGTATTGGAGCCAAACAAATGTAAATTAGAAGAATTCAACGGTGAACCAGATCATGTTCACTTGATGGTAAGTTTTCATCCCGACAATAACTTATCTGATTTAATCGCATCCCTGAAATCCGCTAGTAGCAGAATTCTCAGGAAAGAATTCAAAGAAGATATCAGTAAGCATTATTGGGGAGAAAAAGCGAAATTATGGCATGACTCTAAATGTATAGTTTCTTGTGGCGGAGCACCTTTAGAGAAAGTCAAGCAATATATCGAAAATCAATCAGGCGGACGCAATTGAGGGGTCGAAATTCCCCATTTGTTAAATAGTTGACCCAGAGCGGTTTGGGAACCTACATCAGTTCCCATCAGCAAGGTACTAGCGATATCAAAGGTATAGTCCCGCAGTTCAGGATACCAGGTTAAGGTTCCAATCTCTTCCCATTTCTGGAGATAGTTCCTAGTAGTCTACCACAGTGATTTTGACAGGTGGCTACAAATGTGAGAAGCTTGATAAAAACTGGCTTGAGCAACTATGGCTGTCAAATACATCGTCAATCTATCGAATTCTGAGCGTGAGCATCTCTATCAAATTACTTCTAAAGGAAAAACAACCGGAAGAATCGTCAAAAGAGCCCAAATTCTGTTGCTGTCAGATGAAGGACATCCAGACGAGGTTATAGCAACTATGTTGAAAGTGGGAGAATCAACAGTGCATCGAACGCGACAAAGATGTGTAGAAGAGGGACTAGAATCAGCCTTAAAAGAACGTCGTCGAAAGGGAAGAACTAAACTCCTACAGGGAAAAACAGAAGCGTTTTTAGTAGCTACAGCTTGTAGTGA
>NZ_JAAHHU010000595.1:0-2693 GCF_010672095.1 Moorena sp. SIO3I6
TGTCGATAACCCAATTGGAACTACAATCTTGGGGATTGAGTCAAGGATTGTTGGTCTGAATAGTAAAACACCAGCCAATTAGTGAAACATGCCCCAGCCAGTTCAGCCGCCGGTCGTACCCGCAATTATTCAAACTGTTAAACTTTCCCAGACCACTAGCGACCTAGATAAATTATCTCAAAGAATAACTGTTTCGGCACCGTACCAAACACAGCAAAACCAGGCACTGCTCAAACCGTACCCGACAGGAGAGCTCAAGGTTGAGGCTTTACCAATATTAGGCACAGACAAAAGCGCTGCTAGCTTAGGTCTACCTATTTCCCGAGCAGTTGGCCAGACCTTGCTAAGGATAACAAACAGCCAAGACAATTGGCAACTAGGGCAAGGAAAACAGTGGCAACAATCTCTTCTAAAACCAGCAATAGAGCAACCACTCCATCCTGATTTAACCTCCTTACTCAAGAGTCCAACTCCAGAAGCACGATCAATCTCGGTTACTTCTGAGACAGGGGTTGCTGATTCTGGGTATGATTCGGCCTCCCTAGCCCCCCAGCGAGCAATCCCTCGCTGGGGGGAACAAAACCTTCCAAGTCCCCCCGAGGGAGGGATTGCTCGCTCGGGGGATTTAGGGGGCTTTCCCAAAACTACGCGATCGCCCATTCATACTTCAATTCAGCAACGCCAACCTAATAGCCAACCTGAGCTAACACCTGAGCTAACACCTGAGCCTGGGAATCAAGAAAGATTCTTTGCTGTTAACTCTTACCCCAAACGATGTTCTACTCTCGAAACCTTACCCAGGCCAGATGACCCCTTGAGCATCAGTCCAAATTGCCCTTTGCCATTGCCTAGGAGCAAGCGTATTATAGCTCAAGAGCGGGGGGGAGAGACTAGAGAGTTTGAGTTAATCATCCCTGAACAATCTAACCCACCTTCCTTAGACGAGACTGCACCACCTTCAGACCAAGACTCGTCTCAACCCCAATCTGGTTCGGAGTTAGATTCCGAGGTTACTGCTCCCACAAGTACCTTCGATACTAATGAGCCAGACATACTTGAACTGACTTCAGACCGTCAGGAGTATGACGATACTAGACAAGTGATTACAGCGGTGGGCAATGTTACCTTGCGGTTTCAAGATGCCTTACTAGAAGCTGACCGTTTGCAAGTCAACTTGCCTAATAAGATTGTAGTTGCGGATGGGAATGTGGCTCTGACTCGTGGTAACCAGGTGTTAGAGGGAGAGCGCTTTGAGTATTATTTTGTTCAAGATACTGGTGTGGTTTTGAAGGCTAGGGGAGAATTTGTCAGAGCAAACTCAGATTCTGGGGCAACCCCCCCAACTCAACCGGTCAGTCGCAGAATTATTAATAGCCAGCCCTTAGCTGGAATTAGTAATCCCGGAGCCTTTGCCATTGAGTTTGGTGCTAGGATTATTCCCAATGCTGAAACTGGGACAAGCTCAACATCTATAGAATCCCCCGACATCGAAGGGACTATCAATCGATTCCGCTATGAAGCAGACCGGGTGGAGTTTGACGGGTTAGAAGGAGTTGCTACTAATGTCAGAATTACCAATGACCCCTTCTCCCCACCAGAGTTGGAGTGGCGCACCAAGAATGCTCGATTTCGGCGGATTTCTCCAGAAGTAGATGAAGTAATTGCTAAGAATCCTCGACTGGTGTTTGATCAAGGGTTTTCCTTGCCCACATTTCGTGAACGGTTTGTGATTGACCGCCGTGAGCGGCAACCGAATTTATTGGATTTTGGGTATGATGATGACGACCGGGGTGGTGTGTTTATTCAGCGTGGCTTCAAGGTGGTTGATAGTCCCTCCGTCAGGTTCAGTCTAACACCACAGTTTTATATTCAAAAAGCCATTCTTGGAGACAATGATGAAGATGAGAATAATGATGCAGAAGGTGGTGGCGTAATCGATCCCGCTAACTTTGGCTTGCTGGTTGACCTTGATGCTTCCTTAGGGCCACGCACTACACTAGTAGGTTCCGCAGAACTCACTAGTCTGGATCCTGATGATCTAGAAAACGAAACTAGGGGAAGTTTGCGCCTCCGACAAACTATTGGCACCACTTACCCTCATCGCTTAACTTTGGAATCCAGCTACCGCGATCGCCTTTTCAATGGCTCTTTGGGTTTCCAAACCGTTCAGAGTAGTATTGGTGGTGTACTTGAATCACCGACAATTCCCATCGGGCAAACCGGCTTGACCATTAGATATCAAGCTGGCGTTCAGCGTATTAACGCTAACACCGATCGAGCAGACTTGCTACCTCTGCCACCTCGGGATAACAATCGGATTAGTTTAACCCGTTATCAAGGCAGTGCAACTCTAAACTGGACACAACCCCTTTGGCAAGGTGACATATTGCCAGCAACTGCTGAAGAAGGTATGCGCTATACACCAGCACCAATTTTACCAAATGTTCAACTAAATTCATCCATTACCGGTGTGGCTAGTGCCTATAGTAACGGTGATTCTCAAGAGTTTCTCCGTGGCAGCGTTGGCTTAACTGGGCAATTCGGTCATTTTTCTAAACCCTTTCTCGACTATACCGGTTTTAATATCGGCTATAGTCAAGTAGCCTTAGGCAACACATCACCATTTTTATTTGACCGAGTTGCAGATAATCGCATCCTTAATGCTGGTATTACCCAACAACTCTATGGTCCCA
>NZ_JAAHHU010000596.1:0-2690 GCF_010672095.1 Moorena sp. SIO3I6
AGATCAGCGCCTGCACAATCGGATGTTGTATTAAGACCAGCAATTCTCCCTATCTCCAAAAAGTCCTTAGTTTTCCCATCTATACAGCGATCGATTAACGGTTGCGCTTCTGGCCGAATTTCTTGATTAGACATCGCTTGACTTGACCAAAATTAGTATATAATAACCAAAATTTTACCAAAAATATTGGCTTTAAAGCCAGGATTTTTGGTAAAAGTAATCAACAACTAGTATACCGATTAATTAATGCTACCATAATCAGCGCAGCTAGCACCTATCCAGATTTGGGAACTGCTGCCACTAATATCCAAGCTGCTTTGAAAGCCAACCGGAATAAATTAAATAGTTGGGTTCTTGATGCTGGTATAGGTGAGAAGCGAGCTGTTAACTATACGGCTAGGAAAGTAGTTGGTCGTGTGGCTAACCGTCCTCCTTCTCTGAGCAATATTTCTAATAGTAGGAATTTGCGTGCAGTTATGAAAAAAACAGCAAAGGGAGATTGCTGGGGGGGCGACGAAAATAGTTATAAAGCAGACAGGGCAAGCGTTATAGCTCTCATTCGAAGTAAATAATACTTCCGTTGTCTTGATGCAGTCGCTCATGGGGGAAACCCCCTTTGGCGGCGCTGCATCGCTAAGTAACTGATGGGCTGAATTTATTACCCAGTAAGGATTTTAGCTTGCATGTCACCCCCCCAGGAATTGAATAAATCCAGACCAGATAATAATTATAGCCGAAGTGTAACCCCCTCAGGTTGTGATATATAAAGATTTTAGTAAGATTTTTTTCACATTCCTTAAGTAGATAAAGATTCCAATAAAATTTCTTCTGCGATAGATTATGGCAATCCTATATGATTCGTGAAATATAGTGGCCGAAGCTATCGCTATAACCTTTGCCCAGCCAAAAAGATTTAGGATTTTGCATATTTGAAAAATGATATACTATTGCTATAGTATATCTAAATGAACTATATAATAAACTCCGAAGATAATTTGTAGTCAACAGCAATGAAAACCTTATTAGCAACTGCCCTAGGAACTGTATTAGTCCTGAGGGGGTGACATGCAAGCTTAAATTATTACCCAGTAATTCAGCTTGCATGTTACCCCCCCAGGTTTTTTTCCATAACAGTGGGGTATAGGTCTGGGGAATCCTCTCAAGTAAACAGGACGAGTGAATCATGAAAAAACGGTCTTATCGGGAACAATTTAAAGAAGAGATCGGTGGGTTGATTGATGGGATTGATCTATCGGAAATGCAGAAGCGGTTTATCAAAGCTCGCTGGCTCGACCAAGTTTTGTGGTTAGACAAGCGAGCCAATCAGTCTCGCAACCACTATTATTCCCTGCGAATGATCACCATTATCGGAGGGGTAATTGTTCCGGCTTTAGTCGGTATCAACAGCAGCGACGGTAAAATCAGAGTAGCCTTGGGTTGGACTGCCTTTGGAATGAGTCAGGTAGTGGCAATTAGCGCCGCTTTAGAAGAGCTATTTCAATATGGCAAACGCTACACTCAGTATCGCAACAGCGCAGAAGCCATGAAGATAGAAGGCTGGCAATTTCTTCAGTTAAGTGGACCTTACCGACGTGTAGAAAAGCACACCCAGGCATTTAGCAAGTTTTCCTCCCGTGTAGAGGCGATCATCAGGAAAGATTTAGAAGGATACATCAGCGAGGTTCAGCACGACCAGGAACAGGCCAGGGAGCAAACAGAGTTAATCCTATCTCAAAACCTAACTCAAAACCCAGGTCAAAACCTAACTCAAAACCCAGGTCAAAACCTAACTCAAAACCTAGGTATGGCTCAGTCACAACTCAACGAACAATTACAACAGCAACGGATTCCAGAAGCCAGCCAATTCCCAAATGATTTCCCCCTCAGAGGGGGTAACCCTGGTAATCCCTTTCCTCAGGAATTTGACCCAAGCAATACCTTTAATACTCCAGCCAACCCCTCTGCTAACGAGATCCCCAGAATCTGGCAGGAAGAAGACGGGGATGAGTTCGTTCATCCTAGCCAAATCGAAGGCAATCGTTTCAAAACCAGCAGTAATGGCGGAACTCCCTCCATCGTCTTAGATGAGTTCGTTAATCCTAGCCAAATCGAAGGCAATCGTTTCAAAACCAGCAGTAATGGCGGAACTCCCTCCATGGTCTTATTGGATGATTTAACAACCGCAGCCTCAAACAAGACTCCCATGGTTTGGCAAGAAGAGGATGACGATGAGTTGACTCAACCCAACCAACTCGAACAACTCGAAAGCACTTCCTTAACGGAAAACAACAACCATGACCTGACTCCTCCAACTCAGGACTCTCAGGATTCCGTCCCCTGTCCTCCCGAATCCAATTTTGTAACCCCTGAGGTAGTTGCTGATATTCTCGAGTGTCCCCTCAAAGATGTCCAGACTTATCTACCAGACGTACTGGCTAGTCTTGAGGAAAAGAAGATTTTAGACAAGCTAACCTTGATTGCTGCGATCGCTACTATCGGTGTCGAAACCGGTGGTTTCCGTCCTATCAATGAATACGGTAATGCCAAATACTTCACCAAAATATAGGCCAATCCTGTTCATCTCACCATGGGATCGCCTCAAGGTCAAAATGCGAACGCGCCCCGCGTGACCTTAGGTCAATCGCATTCATCCCATCCTATGATGCCCTCAACTTTTCCCTGTTCCCTTG
>NZ_JAAHHU010000597.1:0-2688 GCF_010672095.1 Moorena sp. SIO3I6
TTGGTTTAACTGCTCCCGGTGGCGGTGTTTACACCAACCGCAAGATGGCTGCTTGTCTACGTGATGGCGAAATCGTCTTGCGTTATGTATGCTACGCCGTTCTGAGCGGAGATAGTTCTGTACTGACTGACCGTTGCTTGAATGGTCTTAAGGAAACCTACGCTGCTTTGGGCGTTCCCACTGGTAATACTTCCCGGGCTGTTGGCATCATGAAGGCTGCTGCTGTGGCTTTTGTTAACAACACTGCATCTCAACGCAAAGAGTCTGTTACTGCTGGTGATTGTGCCTCTTTGGCTGCAGAAGTCGGTAGCTACTTCGATGCAGTTGGCAGTGCTATTAGCTAGTCTCCCTGCTCAGGAGAATTTAAATTACACTGACCTTTTGCCGAAATCAATTTTAAGACAGGAGATATCTTAATTATGAAATCAGTGTTAACCACTGTTGTTGCTTCCGCTGACCTAGGAGGTCGCTTTCCTAGCGCTTCTGACCTAGAATCTGTTCAAGGCAGCTTACAACGTTCTGCTGCTCGTATGGAAGCTGCTGACAAGTTGGCAGGTAACTACGACGCTGTAGCTCAAGAAGCTGTTGATGCTATCTATAAAAAGTTCCCTAACGGTAGTGGTCGGGACATTGATGCAGGTACTCAGAAAGAAAAGTGCAAGCGTGACATCGTTCACTACCTGCGTTTGATCAACTATTGCCTAGTAGTCGGTGGTACTGGTCCTCTGGATGAGTGGGGTATTGCTGGCGCTCGTGAAGTCTACAAAGCCTTAGGTATCGATGCTGCTACCTATGTTACTGGTTTGACCTTCCTCCGGGATCGTGGCTGCGCTCCTCGTGACATGTCTGCCCAAGCCTTGGTTGAATACCGGATTTATCTTGACTATGTAATCAACTCCATGTCATAGGATGATTGCTATCCACTGTCTGTAGTGGCTAGCTGCCTCTAGTACTTTCGACTAAAGGGGTATCTTAGCAAAGTGCTGTGCCTGAAAAAGGTTCAGCACTTTGCTAAGAACCCCTTAGCTAGACCGCGAGAAGCCCCGCGCTTTACCTGACAAGGTAAGCGTCGGGATGATAGCGAGACAGTGAAGCGAAGCGGAACTGTCAAGTGGAAGTTATTGGATCAGGGAAACGAGCTATCAAGTTTCTAAGTACTTCGGACTGATTCATTCCTCTTCGTTCTGCTTCTTGTTCTAACTTCTTTTTCTCATATTCGGTTAACCGAATTGTCATCTTTATTTTTTTCATTCTGACTTGCCATTTGACTAGCTGTATATTATATATATAGTAGGTCGATAAATAGGAGGGCAAGCGCAATGAGAGCTGCTTATCAATACAGATTAAGACTGACAAAGAAACAAATGCTCGAGCTAGAGCGATGGTTGGAAATGCTACGTTGTCAGTATAACTATTTGCTAGCTGATCGGTTTAATTGGTATGAACAGAATCGCTGCTCCATTAATGCTTGTCCTCTTATTTGCCATTTGCCAAATTTAAGGGATAAACCTGATTATTTTTCCCAAAAACAAACACTCCCACAACTCAAGAAAAATAGACCTTGGTACGGTCAAATTCATTCTCAGGTTTTGCAGGATTGTGTCAAACGGGTAGATTTGGCCTTTAAACGGTACCTTAAAGGCGATTGCAACGGGAAGCGGAGTGGAAAACCTAGATTTAAAGGCAAAGGCCGGTACCGTTCTTTGACTTTTCCGTCACTTGGAAAGGATCCTATTAGTGGCAATCAATTAAAGTTACCTAAATTTGGGTGGGTCAAAATGATCTACCACAGGCCAATTCCCAATGGTTTTAAAATCAAGACAGCTACGATTACCCGCAAGGCGGATGGCTACTATGTTACTTTGTCTATTCAGGATGATACTATTCCTAAAATAATCCCCGTGGATCAGGTTTCTGATCCTATAGGGATTGATCTGGGTCTTAAATCGTTTTTGATCAAATCAGATGGTACGGAGGTAGGGATTCCTCAGTATTACCGAAAGGCTCAAAAAGGATTGGCGAAAATTCAAAAAGCGGTTAGTAGATCCAAAAAAGGTAGCAATAACCGAAAAAAGGCTGTAGCCAAATTAGGCAAGGCTCACAAAAAAGTAGCTGATACCAGAAAAGACTTTCATTTTAAGACGACCAAGGAGCTGTTAAACAATCATGATTTAGTAGCTCATGAAAAGCTCAATATCAAGGGTCTAGCCAAGACTAAAATGGCTAAATCAGTTCTAGATGCTGGATGGGGTCAATTCCTGTCAATCCTTGCAACCAAAGCCGAAAATGCTGGGTTGTTAACGGTTGCTGTGAATCCTAAAAACACTAGCCAGAACTGTTCTAATTGTGGTAAAAAGGTACCCAAAAAACTTAAAGACCGCATTCATTCCTGTCATCATTGTGGGTATATCGCAGACAGGGACGTTAATGCGGCTAAAAATATTTTGTATTTGGCGGTGGGGCGTCCCGCTAGTAATAAAGCTTGCCGAGTAACCGAACCGTTGGGTGGTGTTGGCAAGAAGCCCGCGTTGTCCCTTTAGGGCAACGTCGGGAGTACGTCACCCTTATTTATCTATTGATACGTCTAGATATGAGGCTAATGGTATTAGGTACTAGGTAACTATTAAATAAGTACTAGGTAACTATGAGGTACTAGGTAACTATAAGGGACTAGGTACAACAGGGATA
>NZ_JAAHHU010000598.1:0-2686 GCF_010672095.1 Moorena sp. SIO3I6
TGGATACAATCCATAGCGCTATAAGCAACTGATAAAGCTTGCGCTATTGTTTTACCGGTGCCGGTAACCCCCAAAACCCGACCACCACTGGTAACTAGCTCCTTCTGTTTCAGGGTAGTACCAGCACTGCAAACTATTGCTCCATGTTGTTCAGCTTGTTCAATACCAGTAATTACCTTACCCTTTTCGTAAGCTCCCGGATACCCTTTCGAGGCAGCAATCACACAAGCCGCAGCCCCTTGTTTCCAGGTAATAGTTGGTAATTCCGCCAGTCGCTGTTGGGTACAAGCCAGAAGCACCTGATCTAGGGGAGTTTCTAGCAAGGGTAGGATAGCTTGAGTTTCTGGATCCCCAAAGCGACAATTAAATTCCAGAACCGTTGGGTTTCCTTCTGGAGTAATCATCAATCCTGCATAGAGAACCCCCCGATAATCAATTCCCCTGACCTTTAAAGCCTCAAGGGTAGGATTAAGAATTTCCGTTTCAATCCGTGTGCTTAGCTCTGGGGTAACAATCGGTGCAGGAGCATAAGCTCCCATCCCTCCGGTATTCGGACCGGTATCCCCTTCCCCAATTCGCTTATGGTCCTGAGCTGGTAGTAAGGGGCGAACCGTCAAGCCATCGGTAACAGCCAAAACCGAAACTTCTTGACCGGTGACACACTCTTCAATCACTACCGTCTCAAACCCATTCTGAAAGAGTGACTCCACAGCCGTTTCGGCTTCGTCTATCGTAGCCGCAACAGTTACTCCCTTACCGGCTGCTAAGCCATCGGCTTTAACCACAATTGGTGCTACCTGGGTTTTGACATAAGCCAATGCTGGTTCTGGTTCCGTAAACACAGCAAAACTTGGAGTAGGAACACCAGCCGACTGCATCAAATCCTTTGCCCAAGACTTACTCGACTCAATTTGCGCTCCCTCCTGGGTGGGACCAAACACAGGGATATCTTTACTTTGGAGATAGTCTGTAATACCTAATGACAGTGGCAGTTCTGGACCAACCACCACTAGAGATATATCGTTAACCAGAGCAAACTCAGCAATTGCTTCAAAATCTTGAACGTTTAATAAAAGATTTTGGCAACCTCTTAGTGTAGCGGTGCCACCATTACCAGGAACACATATGACCTGCTGAATACTTTGAGATTGCAGTAGCTTCCAAGCAAGGGCGTACTCCCTTCCCCCATTGCCGATTACCAAAATCTTCACGTTTTTTGTACACTCTGTGGTGAATAGTCTATCTTATTCTATGAGCTTACCAAAGTATTGAATCCATTTTTACCAAAAAAAAATTTGTAACTATTTAAAATAGTATGCCAGACTAGATTTAATATACATCTACATATCAACTAGTCTAACTAAAGCTTAGGCAATAGTTTTAAATCTTAAATTTATGGCTCTTAATATCGTTACGGGTGCTGCGGGTTTTGTCGGTTCTCACCTAGTAGAAACCCTTTTGAATCAAGGTGAGCGAGTGATTGGTATTGATCAATTTAACGATTACTACGATCCCAACCTCAAGCGCCGGAATATTGAAAATTTTAAAGAGCATCCCGCTTTTGAGTTAATCGAAAGTGATATTCAGACCTTGGATTGGCGATCGCTCCTAACTGATGTAGAGGTAGTTTATCATCAAGCAGCACAAGCTGGAGTTCGTGCCAGTTGGGGGGATGGTTTTCGGGATTATACCGAGCGCAATATTAACGCTACCCAAATCCTACTCGAAGCCGCCAAAGATGCCAAGCATCTGACCCGATTAGTCTATGCTTCCAGCTCTTCAGTTTATGGTAATGCGGAAGCCCTACCGACATCTGAAACAATTCTTCCCCAACCGGTTTCCCCCTATGGGGTAACCAAGCTAGCAGCAGAACACCTATGCTTACTGTATTACCATAACTTTGGTGTACCCGTTACTGCCTTACGCTATTTCACCGTATATGGACCGAGGCAGCGCCCAGACATGGCATTTCACAAATTCCTAAAAGCCATTCTCACGGATGAAGCCATTAGCATATATGGTGACGGAAAGCAAACCCGAGACTTCACCTTTGTCAAAGACATCATAGCCGCGAATCTGGCTGCAGGTACCACACCAGCTGCTGTTGGGGAAGTCTTTAACGTTGGTGGTGGTAGCCGAGTGGTGCTAGCGGATGTTCTCGACACGATTGAAGAAATTGTTGGACATCCCATTAAGAAAAACTACATCGAAAAAGCCAAAGGAGATGCACGTCACACTGCAGCAGACATTACCAAGGCCAAAACCTTGCTAAGTTATCAACCTCAGGTATCCCTATCCCAAGGCTTAGCCCAAGAATGGGAATGGATACAGACTCTTTACGCTCGTGTATAGAAATTATCTAATCTTATCTATCAATTTTCATGAATCATATCCCCCCCTTATTAAGGGGGGTTAGGGGGGATCCCTAGTCAAAGAATAGTGTATATCCCTGTTCTGTCACTCTCCGAAAAGGCAAGCCTTTTCGGAGTCTGCCGAGTATAGGCCAGGCAAGCGATAGCGTAATTTTTTCCGAGTAGCAATTCTGGAGAGTGTGAAATTGACCAAAATGCGATCGCAACACTCTATATCACCGAGTATACCTTGGCTCTAGAATTTATTAATCATAGCAGAAACCGGAAAGTGACAGAAGAGGGATATAGCAATTATCTCTCCCATGAGGTACAAA
>NZ_JAAHHU010000599.1:0-2686 GCF_010672095.1 Moorena sp. SIO3I6
AATGCTCAAGCCTTTGACTAAGGATGAGCTGGATGGTGAAGCTGAGGCGTGGATGTTCTTGCTTAAAACTAAAGTTAAAGAACTTAGCGATGCGGAAATTGCTGTAAAGCGCAAAAATCGAGAGCTTGAACAAACTAAAGAAGCTGTTGATGCTTTAGAAGATGCCAAAGAGGCTCTTGAGGAAGCAACAGATACTAAGGAAAAAATAGAGACTGAGGGATCGGCTAAGGATCGCCTTAAAGCTTTAAAAGCTGCTGAAGAGGCACAAGAAGCTCTGGAAAAAGCTCAGGAGTCAGTAGAAGAAGCAGTCAAAGAAGAAGAAAAGACAAAGCAGGATCAAACCTTGCAAGGGGCGATTGATAAAGCAGTTGAAGGTACTGAAGAGGAAAAAGATAAAGCCAAAACCTCAAACGAGGATGTTGCTAAGGTTCAAGAGAAGATTGGGACAATTAGCAATAAAATTGTTACTGATGAACAAGAGCAGAAAAAGACTGGACAGGGAATTGACAAAGCCAAACAAGACCTAGAAGAAGCAGTCGAGGCCAAGACCGAAGTTAAAAAGCAAGTGCTAGTCAATATGACTACACTGCGGGAGGAACGCACTGCTTTAAGCGATCGCTTTGAGGTCGTACTTGAAGAGCTGGAAACTAAAGGCGGTGATGTTCAGTTGTACAACAAATACATCGATGCCATCAGTGGGATTAAGGTTGACGTCACCGACACTGAAGGAACTTGGATTACCATCGTCGGCTGGCTCCAGTCTAAAGAAGGAGGTCTGCGCTGGGCGAATAACATTGGCAAATTTTTAGGAATTGTTGCTGGCTTTAGCATCCTCTCTCTGATTTTAGGGAAAGTCCTCGAGAAATCTTTGTGGATGTTCCCGAATATGTCAGCTATGCTCCGTCAGTTCGTAGTTAGGATAACCCGTCAAGGATTATTTTTGGTGGGTATTCTTTTAGGTATCACTGCTTTAGAGGTCAGTATTGGTCCACTAATGGCCATGATTGGAGCTGCTGGTTTTGTGGTAGCGTTTGCTTTCCAAAATACCCTCGGTAACTTTGCCAATGGGTTAATGATCTTGGTCTATAAACCTTTCGACGTGGGCGATATGATTGAAGTCGCTGGGGTAAAAGGTACGGTTAAGGATGTCAACTTAGTTTGCACCACCATCAATACTTTGGAAAATAAAATCATTATCGTGCCGAACAACTCAATCTGGGGTAATGTTATCGCGAACGAAACCAGTAGCTCCGTCCGCGCTATGTTCCTTACTGTAAGGATCAGCTACAGCAATAGTATTACTCAAGCCCTCCAAGTTCTTAAGGAGATTGCCAACTCTCATCCCTTAGTATTGGAAGACCCTGGTCCTTGGATCGACACTGGGGAATTGGCTGAATATGCTGTTAACATTTGGTTTATGGCATATACTAAGAAAGAGGATTACTGGACAGCCTATTGTGACATCAGCCGAATTATAAAAGAAAGATTTGAACAAGAGGGAATTGTGATCCCACTGCCTCGGCAGGAAATATACATCAGTGAAGCTATGGCTAAGCAAGACCTTCCCCGAGCAGGAAGTCATGGCCAGATAACAAATCCAAAGCCCCATAGCTCTTTCCCCAACGGTAAGACAGCTTGAATCTGTAGACTTATCTGTAGAATGCCTACTTTCGTATAGCAGGCGTCCAACATCTATCTAATTAACACAACTGATAGCCAATCCAGGTGCAATACTCCAGTTTAATTAGCTTAATTAATTTATTTAATTAATTGCCCAGAGCCTTGTAGAGACCTAGCATGCTAGGTCTCTACATTTGTGTAGCCGCAACAATTGGCTGGTCAGGGCAAAGAGGAAATCCCAACAGAGGTAGTAAACCGTCAACCTTGGCCTTTAGGCCACGGGTGCGCGTTCAACCGTCAACCGTCAACAATCGTGATTGTCAGAGCAAAGAAATCTCAAGCTCGGGATCATTATATAGTAGTTGGAAATTCCTTAGAGTAGACCCAGCCAAGTCAACAAACCTTGACCAGTGAGCAATTCCAGTAACAGGATACAAACTAAGGCAACCATCGCAAACCTGCCGTTGATTTGCTCAGCATAGGGAGTCCAACCAAAAGCTGGTTCAGGTTGGTTAAAAGACTCCTCAGATGATTCACTCTTATTGGGTGTTTCAGAACTCATGACTGATCAGATCCTTCAGACTCCAAATTTTTTACCGATTCAATTAGCGATCGCACTTGTGATGTTCCTGCTGATGGAGAAAAGCTCAAGGGAAACTTACCTCGAACTAGCATTCGTAATCCCAGTGGTCCTAGGCTCGCCAAACCTTGGATATCTCGAAATGAGTTACCAACCACCTGCAAGCCAAACTTACGCTCATCAATCCAACCTCCCTCTTTGACTAAATCAATTAGGACTTTGCGGTGGCGGATTGGACGACTCTCTTGGTCATCAATGGCTTCAAGAATATGCTGTTTAATCTTACCAATTTGATCCATAGGAGCCACACCCATCGGGCAAACCGCATTACACATCATACAGCGGGTACAACCCCAGACTCCTTTTATTGCTTCGTTATATTTCTCCAAACGATTTTCCGTGGTATTATCACGGGAATCTACCACCAGACGCTGTGCTTTAGCCAAGGCATGAGGACCGACAAAATCTCGATTAACTTCTTTGGCA
>NZ_JAAHHU010000006.1:0-79614 GCF_010672095.1 Moorena sp. SIO3I6
AAAGCCAAAAATAAACATCTACACAAAAGGGTGGACTGAATAGGCTTGAGCCGGATGAGTGTGAAAGTCTCAAGTCCGGTTCTTAGGGGAGGAGGAGATGGTAACATCTCCTGCCTTACCCGCCAAAGTAAGAGCCAGCCCGAAGATGTTCACGCCGAAGGCTGGCTCTGGCTCCCCTTTAAAGGAGATACCTCAATTATGTCTTATCGTCCCAGCTTACACCCGTGGGTGGTGATTCGCCTATTGCGAGGCAGGCCACCATTAGTTTTCGCTCGGTTCTGGAACCCTTCTGATGCTAGGAGCTATTCCCAAGCCATGAAACATCTCATGCCTGATGGGAAGTTTTTAATTTTTCTTGATATAAGTCTACCCATGGAGGAAGAAGAGTCTGAATCTTAGGGGTTTATGCTCACGGGAATTTAGAATTTAGAATTTAGAATGAAGAATTTAGAATGAAGAATTTAGAATTTAGAATCGGGGTAAGACATAGCTTATAGGAGATAGGGCATGTTCTAAAACTGATAGCGGTTTTCATATTAATGAAGTACACAAACCGATGTTTGCCCTGCTCCCTGCTCCCTGCTCCCTGTTCCCTGTTCCCTGCTCCCTGTTCCCTAAAACCAAAGACTTTGTCCCTCACCCAATTGAACACTGCTATATGAGAGAAAGAATTGAAAAGCTCCAGGAAAATCTCGGTCGTGTGATTGTTGGTAAAGCAGATGCCATTCGTATAGTGATTGTGGCCTTATTGGCTGGGGGTCATGCCTTGCTCGAAGATATCCCTGGTGTGGGCAAGACACTGCTAGCGAAATCCCTAGCCCGTTCCATAGATGGCAAATTTCAACGTATTCAATGTACCCCTGACCTATTACCTACCGATATCACCGGAACCAATATCTGGAATCAGCGCAGTGGTGAATTTGAATTTCTGCCAGGTCCAGTATTTACCCATGTCTTGCTAACCGATGAAATTAATCGAGCCACACCCCGGACCCAGTCAGCCTTACTAGAAGTAATGGAAGAGCAGCAGGTCACCGTAGATGGGCGATCGCGTCCCGTACCTCAGCCCTTTTTCGTGATTGCCACCCAAAATCCTGTGGAATATCAAGGTACCTTCCCCTTGCCAGAAGCCCAAATGGATCGATTCCTTTTATCCTTATCCCTAGGTTATCCCACAGAACAAGAAGAACTCCAGATGTTGCAACGCCATCTAGAAGGCATGATGGTTTCCGAGCTCACCCCCTGTATCACCACCGATGAAGTATTAGAATTACGGAATCTTTGTCACCAGGTGAAAGTAGAACGGTCACTACAAGAGTATATGCTCAATTTAGTCAGAGCATCCCGTTCCGCCGAAGATGTCACCTTAGGAGTCAGTCCTCGCGGTACCATTGCTTTACAACGGGCAACCCAGGCACTAGCCTTTATCGAAGGTCGAGATTACGCCATTCCAGATGATATCAAGTTCCTGGCACCTTATGTACTGTCCCATCGTCTCATTACCTCGGGGGGGCGTCGTGCTCAGCCCATTGTTGAGCAATTGTTGCGCTCTGTACCAATTCCTTAAAGAGTGTTGTGTGTGAGGTATGTCCAAATTTTTGAAGTCAAGACACCCAAGGCGAAACCGTAGACGTTCAGCTTGGGTTCTATTATTATTGTTGATTTTTTGGAGTATTAGCATAGGATGGGGACTGGAGCGAGCCGTAGGATATACGATTGAGCCAGAAACAGTTAGTTCCACCCCCACCGAATTAATCGCATCAATGGACCCAGTGTCCAAGCGCTACAAATTAGGCAAAGAACTTTACCTAGAAAACTGTTCCCGTTGTCACATTGCTTTGCCACCAGAAGTATTGCCTACCGAAACCTGGCGTCGGTTATTGTTAGAGCCACAGGAACATTATGGTACCCAACTCCGAAGACTGCTTGGTCCAAGTTTATTACTCACCTGGCAATACCTGCGAGATTTCTCCCGTCCCCATAACAAAGACGAAGAAGTACCTTATCGTATGACCCAATCCCGTTATTTCAAAGCCCTACATCCGCGAGTGAAAATTCCTCGACCCTTTGGGGTTAAAACCTGTGTTACCTGTCATCCCAGTGTCGCAAACTACGATTACCGCACCCTGACCCCAGAATGGCAGGATGCCCCTTAATCCGGTGATGGGGAGGTGGGGAGGTGGGGAGATGGGGAGATGGGGAGGTGGGGAGATGGGGAGGTGGGGAGATGGGGAGGTGGGGAGATAGGGAGATAGGGAGATAGGGAGATAGGGAATTATAGCACTTTCTAGTCTAATCAGATACACAAGATTTTTTCACTCTTCCCGATTCCCGATTCCCGATTCCCTACTCCCTACTCCCTACTCCCTACTCCCTGTTCCGGTGTGCTACAGGCTATAACATTGTGTTACAATTACTACAAAACCAATTTAACAATTCCTTTAGTATTTAGTGAATAGCAGTTCTATAGGATTAGTAAACAGTCAGAGTTCTTATCCAGAACGCAGAACACAGAACAAAGAAAAATCTACTCATCTCGATGACCTTGGCTCGAAAGGTTGAGATCACTGGCAAAAAGAATAACTGGTAAAAAGGAAGGTATTAAACCTATGAAATACACCTTTGAAATCTTAGGAGTATCTCCTGTCCTAGACTTTTTCAATCATCAACAGACGTTGAGTCAGAGAAAAGTTCCACCAAGGCTGAAATACTTAGGTACTTATCAGTGTACCCTTGATGCTTTAATTGAATCAGCTGAAACCCTTCCCTCCCAGGCAGATTGGAGCCTAGATCAAGCTGTAGACAGTGTGATTCAATTCTGGATGAATCACCCAGAAATAATCAGTTATTGGAAACAACGATTAAATGATGCTGGTAAGGATAATTTACTGGTGTCAAGGGTGTCAGATTTTGAATCATTAAAAACTGAGTTGGAATCTTTGCTCGGTAGTTAAAATTAGGTAGATAAAATTAGGTAAGCTATCAGCGTGTCGCGTATCAGCTATCAGCTAATGCGCTACGCCCACGCTACTTGAGGTGCTTTTTAAGAAAAGAGATAAGTATTCGTTTAATCTCTTTTACTTATGCTGATGTACTTTTATGTTGACTTTCAATTCTCATTAATCTCGAACTATTAAATTTTACCGTTTGCGCATTGCCCATTGCCCATAGGCGCACCCTGCACAGGGTTTATTTTAGCTGACGACCCCTGACCGATGTTCGCGCAGCGTGGGCGTAGCGCATATGCTTAACATTTTTCCAGCTATTGCGGCTCAGATTCTGCTGATGAAGCACCTATGTTACTTTTCAAACTATCTTCTAAATACTCTATCCTTTTGCGTTGATTCTCAATATTTCCTATTGTTTCATTATAATCCTGCTCTAACTCATTAATCCGTTTCCGTTGCCGAGCTAGTTTACGACTTTGGTTAATTAAAGTAGGTGTGGAGATTAATAAACCAGTTAAACAGCCCATAGATAGAGTTAAAAGAATTACTATAGATAAAGGTTCTTCTATAGTCCAAACTCCAAAGTTTACCGACACAATTTCTTTATTTTGAAGGGCGAATAATATCGCTGCTATAGCTAAGCCGATCACAAAGCCTGAAATCAAAAACAATAAGCGCATAGTCTCTACTCACTCCGTGGTAATCCTCTAGATCAGACTTGACTAAATCATGACTAAATTATTGTAAGCTAAAGATAGAAAAAATCACAGAGGGGTACACAAGCAGAATCTGAAGCTTAAGCAAAGACTCTAAGGAAAGACTATGGAAGCATAGTAGCTTTCTGTATTGTCCGATCAAGGATATATACTTCCCACAGACATAAACTCAGCTTTTGGTTTAACTGTTGAACGTAAGCTCTAAGCTCGAGGTGGTGAGGGGCTGAGGGTCTGATAGCTTACCTCTCAAAGCCTTCTGTGTCTTTTTCCGACCGCGATCGCCAGTTCTTAACTATTGGATACATGAACAGATGTCTTTATTATTTCTCCAAGCCAAACCGATCAGGCAGAGCCAGTTACTCAATCGTCTAGTATTAGAGCGTCAGACCACCGAAGAAATTGGTCATGTCGATCAACTCTTGTTGGACTATCAAGCTCATCGAGTTGTTGCCTTAAGGTGTAAGTCTGGATTACTTGGGACGAAAAAACGGTACTTTGCTTGGGGTCAAATAGAGAGTATTGGCACCGATAGTATTCTCGTCAACACTAGCAAACATCACAAAACTCAAGAGAACACCGAGTCTTGGGATTCCCTGATCGGACATGAAGTGTGGACAGATGCGGGTAACAAAATTGGTAAGCTAGTGGACTACTTGCTCAAACCCAAAAGCGGTACTGTAGTTAACTATCTCTTCTCCGACGTTGGCTGGCATGGGGTTATGGATGGTATGTATCTACTCCCACCAGTAGCAATTTCGAGTATTGGCAGCAAGCGGGTAATTGTACTGGATGCAGTTGCTCAAAATAGTAAACAGTATGGGGAAGGACTTAATCAAAAAATTGGTCAAGCTACAGACCTGATCAAGGAAGATTATCAAAAAACTGTCCAGGAATTTCAAGCTGTCAAGCAAAAAGCTCAACATATACCAGAACAGTTGAAAGATAAAGCCCAATCAGTCACTGAACAGTTGAAGGATAAAGCCAAAGCTACCACCGCACAGTTCAAAGATAAAGCTCAATCAGTCACTGAGCAGTTGAAAGACAGAGCCAATGCTACTACCGCACACTTAAAGGATAAAGCTCAATCAGTTACGAAGCAGTTGAAAGACAAAAAATAACTGGAGTCTAAGGATTTTTTATGAGGGGATAATTTCTGCCTATGGCTGTTAATTGGGAATTGGGAATTGGGAATTGGGAATTGGGAATTGGGAATTTTTCATTTTCCATTTTCCATTAACGTAAGTATTCAGCGGTCAGCGGTCAGCGGTCAGCCGTTGGCCTTGGCCACGTAGCTGAATGCTTACCTTTTGCCTTTTGCCTTTTGCCTTAAAAGGATAAGCTTTATCCCTCACCAAAATAATAATTTCTATAAGTATTTAACGGAACTATATATGATGGCTTAAAAATACCTTTTACCAACTATAGCGTTTATCATAGCTATGAGGTACACATTATTTTTTCCCTCTTCCCTCTTCCCTCTTCCCATATCCGCTGCTCCCTGCTCCCTGCTCCCTGCTCCCTAAAACCCAGAGATTTGTACCTCATGGGTATAAGACTTGCTATATATTAGTCTTCGGAGCTTCGCATCTTATGGGGATTTGCGGTTAAATAAATCAATTTTTGTAAGTCATACTAACCACTAACGAAGCAATGGTAAAGATACCTTAATACGAGTACCTACACCTATTTCACTTTCCATAACTATTTCACCTTGATGGTGTTCCACATAACTTTTTACAATTGATAAGCCCAATCCAATTCCCCCTATGGAACCGATATTACTCCCGCGACTAAAGGAATTAAATAACTCACCTTGCTCCTGCTTAGGAATGCCAATACCTTCATCTGTAACTTCCAGTATTACTTGATTATTTTCACACTTAAGGTTAAGTTCGACTGTGCCTCCTTGAGGAGAATATTTAATAGCGTTAGAGAGGAGATTAGTTAGCATTTGTCGTAGCATCTTAGGATCTGATGTAAATTCCTTACAATCACCTTCATGGCTAAACAATATCTGGTGTTTATCTGTGGTTTTAGATTTGATTTCATCAACTAATTTAATACAAAATCCAACTAAGTATATAGGTTCTGGTTTGAAATTTAGTTGGTCAAATTCCGTCTTGTTAATAAATAGCACATCATCCACTAAACCAGTCAGGTGCTGAACCATGGATTGGATACGTCTACAATGTTTTACTTGCCGAGTCGGATCAATTTTATCACAGTACCGTTCCAGGATTGCTGCTGATGAATAAATCGTAGTTAATGGGGTGCGGTATTCATGGGAAATGCTAGAGATAATCCGAGATTTAAATTTGCTCAATTCTTTCTCTTTCACCAGTGATTGACGTAGTTTAACTTCCAAAACTTGGAGCTGAGCATTGGCTACTCTTAGTTCAACTGTGCGCTCTTTAACCCGACGTTCTAACTCATCATTCAGTTGCTTCTGAGCAATTTCTATTTCCTTGCGAGTGGTGATATCTCGCAGTGATGCCATATAGGCTTTTTTCCCTTCCCATTGAATTTCTACTAGCTGGATTTCGACAATAACAATTTTTCCATAGGAGGAGCAAATATCTAGTTCTGTAGTTTGGCCAACCACTAGGGAACTGCACCATATTTCTCCTTGGAGTATTTCCGCTTTACAGTTGATCAGGGATTCTGCTGCTGGATTAACAAATTGAATCACTCGATTGTGATCAATAATGACAACACCATCAGCATTTCTGGTAATCATGGTGCGAAATTGCTCTTCACTGGCTCGTAGGGCTTCAGTTTGTCGCTTCAGTGCTAACAGCAGTCGTTGCCGCTCAATGCCATAGCGCATCGCTCGTACCAATAGGTTCCGATCAAATTGTCCTTTAACTAAGTAATCCTGTGCTCCTTCTTGTAGCGCTTCTATGGCTAAATTCTCATCAGTCAGTCCACTCAGAATGATTATAGGCACTTCCGGAAACTGGGCATAAATTTCACAAAATGTCTCTAGGCCTTGCTGATCTGGTAAGAACAGGTCACAGAGTACGATATCAATATTTCCATGCTTTAGGCATTCGATACCTTGCTCTAAGGTCTCTACATGGGTGAGTGTTGCTGGAAAATGTTTGGCCTTTTTGAGTAATGCTTTAATGAGCTCAATATCCTGGATATCGTCCTCAATTAAGAGGATTCGGGTACAATCAGGATGCTCTGGTCTTTCTTTGGGCAGTTTATTCTGAAAATAAATAACTGAAGCAGGGACTGGTGCAGGGAAATTGCTTTGATCAGCTGAAGGAGAAGTGACTGGTAGGTATGTTGATGACATTGAAATACCGTTAACTAATCAACAAACATCTGTGAGATATGAATTAACTCTATTATGTTAATGTTGACTTAAAAAAAAACCTGTTTCCACCGTAATTTCACTAATCGTTATCTCCGTACTTATACGGATAATTTCCTAAAAAATTCACATAAAATCCGTATAATCCTTGAGATTAAGGGGATTAAAATACTAAAAAGTATACCGTCTGAGGGTCTTCGATGGATCATTTCGCCTCGAATGATAAAATTAATCTTAAATCTGAGGAGGCGTAATCGTAGTAAGATTTCAAGAATTAGGTTTATCCTTGAAGGCATTAGGCATGATCAGCTTAGGCTAAGGGCTGATCGTTTCTGACAAGTCGGACACGATATCAATTTTAGCTTTGTCCTCTACACTGGCAGCAACTGGTTCGGTTCTCAGTTGTGCTCAAGATCTGAGTTAAATAAGCATGTTTCAAACTACTCGCCGACGCCTTGCTCTGTGGTACACTACGGTCACGGCAGTCTTACTGTTATTATTTGCAACTGCTGTCTATCTTTATGTCCGCCACACCCTGATTGAACGGGTTGATGACACCCTCAAACATGTCGTAGAAGTGGTAGAGCGATCACTGGTGATTCAACCTGTGGACCATGGCGAGATGCCCTACCAATTTAACATTGAAGCCAGTTTTCGAGACAATAGTGATGGGGTAGAAGATGACCACATTGACCTGGAGTGGTTTAGTCCGAAGGGGGATTTGCTGTGGTCAACCTTCTCAGAACCCTTAACTATTCCCTTAAAGACCAACACCACTAGGGCAACAGTTCATTTATCAGCAGAGCATCTCCTGCGACAGTTAACCCAACTGGTGCAAATCGAGGATTATATCTTGGGTTATTTACGGGTTAGCCACCCATGGTTTGAAGTCACCAAACCCAGCCACCAACTGATATTTGATCTGACTCTAGGTACAGTGGTGATAATTATCTCTACTGGTGCTATTGGTTGGTTACTATCTGGTATGGCTATGGAACCAGTACGGGAGTCCTACCAACGGCTCAAACAATTCACTGCTGATGCTTCCCACGAACTCA
Organism: Moorena sp. SIO3I6; assembly: GCF_010672095.1. Classification (NCBI taxonomy): domain Bacteria; kingdom Bacillati; phylum Cyanobacteriota; class Cyanophyceae; order Coleofasciculales; family Coleofasciculaceae; genus Moorena; species Moorena sp. SIO3I6. The sequence goes on from NZ_JAAHHU010000006.1 coordinate 8,042, forward strand.
GAAACCCGATTGCCACGATTCAGACTAATGTACAAGTTGCTCTGGGGGATCCCGATTTGGCATCTGAGCTGCAACGGCACCAACTCGAAGTGATAGAGCGATTAACCCAGCGCTTAGGAAAACTGGTCAATGACCTGCTGTTTTTGGCTCGTGCTGATAGCGGTATGGTAAAACCCCAGTGGCAATTAGTCCACCTAGATGCTTTGCTAATGGAAGTGATCGAGGAGCAACAACTGATTGCTACAGAAAAAGGGATTTCCCTGTACTTGATTGACATCCCCAATCCCGATCAGGTACAGGGGACAGAGGAGAAAGAGGGGGAGATGGAGGATGGTCAAGCATTTCGGCCAGCCTGCCCTAGTCAGGTGTTCCAAAATCCAACATTCGACGAAGATGCCTTTACCCTTGAGGGGGATTGGAATCAATTGGCACGTTTATTTACCAATCTAGTGAATAATGCTGTGCAATACACACCCGCTTCTACCAAAACTCCAGGGGAAGCATTTATTCAAGTGGAATTACAACAGTTAGAACCTCCCAGCAAACATAGGGCAAGAAACCTGCCATTCCTCACCGTTACTCCCTCATGGGGGGGAACCCCAAGACCGCGCTACCTCCTTCAAGTCAAGGTAACTGATTCCGGTCGAGGCATATCACCATCAGCATTACCTCACATTTTTGATCGCTTTTATCGAGCTGATCCAGCTAGACCTTATGATACAGCAAAAGGAGCTGGGCTAGGTTTAGCGATCGCTAAAACAATAGTTGAGAATCACCACGGTCAAATCGAAGTTAAAAGCACTCTCAACCAAGGGACAACGTTTACAGTTACAATACCCCTTTTTAGAAAAAGCAATATTGAAGGCCCTGTCGAAAGCGAGCAGGTATGAAAGCAAAAATATTTTGTCTTATCATATGTCGCGGTTTCGGTCAGGGGGAGTTTCGCGCTATAGTTTAAATCAAGCTCAACTAGCTCCAAAACAGGACATAAAAGAGGTGGTTATGGTTGCTTCTTATCACAGAGAGTACATGACTCCCGAAGCTTATCTAGACTGGGAAGAAAAGCAAGAACTTAACTATGAATACATCGACGGCGAAGTCTATGCTATGACTGGGGGAACTATTCCCCACGGAACCATTGCTCTGAATCTTGCCACTGCCTTAAAAAGCCATTTGCGGGGAGGTTCGTGTCGTCCTTTTATCTTTAGTGTCAAAGTGGGTGTATCAGAAAAAGGACCCTTTCACTACCCTGATGTCATGGTAACCTGCGACCAACGAGACAGCAATGCCCTCAAAGTCATTTATCATCCCTGTCTAATTGCAGAAGTCCTCTCTCCCTCCACTGAAGCCTTTGATCGAGGTCGCAAATTTGCTAACTATCGCCGCATCAAAACCTTACAAGAATACCTTTTGATTGATACTCAACAGATCACTATCGAGTGCTTCCGGCGCAATCCACAAGGCAAATGGGAACTCAATCCCTACACAGAAGGAGACGAAATTCACTTGACTAGCATTGATTTTAGTTGTCCCATCTCCTTAATTTATGAGGATGTTACTGTATAGTTACTGTATAGTAGTGACTGCTGAGTGGCTGAGTTTTGAAAAAGACGTACTACCAAAACTCAATAATTTGCTCAAACTGGATTAATTAGTATTAATGAGTAGCTCCACCATCAGGATTTCCAGTAGTAGCAAATTTCGGGTAAATGATCTATTAGCAATCATTAATATCTAAGAATTAATATCTAATATCTAATATCTAAGACTATCATGGTATCATAGCTAATAGCTAATACCTAATTCTGTGAGAAAGGCATTGAATGTCTCTTTATCCGGCAAAGACGGCTGAGCCCCAGCCTTAGTCACAGCAAGCGCCCCAGCTGCAGCTCCCCATATTACCGCTTGCCGCAACGGTAACCCTTTGGCTATTGCCACAGCCATTGCACCATTAAAGGCATCTCCAGCTGCCACAGTATCCACAGCCTCAACAGAAAAAGCAGGGACGAAGAACGATTCAGAAGCAGTGGCACAGAAAACCCCCTGCTCCCCTAAGGTCACAATCACCGTATCCACACCTCGTTGCAACAGTACTTCTGATGCGTTCTTCGCTGACTCTATGGTATCGACAGGAAAATCCACTAGTACAGAGGCTTCCAACTGATTCGGTGTCATAATATCCACCATGCCATACAGTTCCTCTGGCAAGTCCTGAGCTGGTGCTGGATCAAGAATCACTGGACAACCCACTTTCTGAGCTGCGGCTGCTGCTAAAAGCACCACTGACATGGGAATCTCCAACTGCATCAATAAAACAGCGGCTTCTGGCAACAAACTACTGAGGCGTTCCACATCAGTTTCATTAACATGCCCATTAGCACCAGCCAGGAAAATAATGGTATTCTCCCCAGCCTGATCCACCGAAATCACTGCAATCCCAGAACTCACCGCCTCCTCAACCAAAACGCTATCGATGTCAACACCCGTTACCCCTAGACTGTAGCGTAGCTGAGTGCCAAAATCATCACAACCAACGCGCCCCACCATGTTAGTGGGGATACCCAACCGTGCTACCGCCACAGCTTGATTGGCCCCTTTCCCACCAGGAGCAGTAAAAAATTCATGGCCTTGTAGTGTTTCACCTGGAACTGGTAACCGGGGAGTTTTGGCTACCAAATCCATATTGATACTGCCGAAAACAATAACTGGTTTCATCGTTAACAAAATTACAAGTTAGCAAATTGAAAGTTGAAAAGAGTTAGAAGGCAAGCAAGTTTAACGTTGTTCGCTTAGCGTAGCCTTTTGGCAAACGTTTTAACCTTCAACATTATAACCTGACAACCTTCAAAATTAATGATGACAAAAACCAGAATTGTTTTCATATTTAATTTATAGCAATTATACGACTTTTGAGGTACAAATTTATTGGTTTTAGGGAGCAGGGAGCAGGTAAGAGGTAAGAGGTAAGAGGTAAGAGGTAAGAGGGAAAAAATAATGTGTACCTCATAGCTACGATAAACGCTATAATAGAGTTACCTTTAACAGAGTTATAATTTATTTAGTAACTTTCAAGTTAACGTTTTAACCTTGGCCAATAGCCCACGCTACGGAACCTGCAAACCTACCCTATACAGAATCGCCTTGTGCGAATAACCTTCTCACCTTTTAACCTTCAACTAATGCATCTATAAAGCTGGTTTCAAACCAAGTAACTTGATCAACCGCTCAATGTCGAAATATTCATTCATCATCTGTTGCATACACTCCACCTTAATTGCTTCATGGAGATGTACTTGACCAAAAGAATTGTCAATAATCTCAACAGTAGTGAGGGTGTCTAAATCAACGGAAAGTACGGGAATTTCAAACTCTTCAGCACGTCTGAGAATAACCGCTTGAGGCTGAACTTGACCGGTAAGAATTAAACAGTGGGTTGAGGTTTCTAGAGCAGCCATCTGAAGGTCTGGGCGATCGCCTCCCGTCACCACCGCCATATTAACGCCCTTGCGTAGATACTTCAGAGCAGCATTGACATTCATCGCCCCAATGGTCAAGCTTTCCACCATCAAATCCAAGCGGTCAGGGCAGCATAGCACATTAGCTTGCAACTGATGTACTAGTTCCCGAACACTAACACTGCGCAACAGATTATTTCTAGGCATCATTCCCAATACTGGGATTTCTTGCCGTTCCAGAAACGGTTTCAATGTTGTTTTTACCCTTGATAGCTTGTCTTGGGGAATATCATTAATTAAAACTCCCAGTAAGCTTTCCCCTAGACGTTGCTTAGCAAATAACAACGCATCTGCTAGTAAAACCGAGTGAAAACGAGCCACCAATAAGACAGCAGCATCAATTGTCTGAGCAACTTTTGGTAATGATAAGTTAAACAGAGTCCCCGCACTCAAGGTTGCTGCTCCTTCCACCAAAACTACATCACTATTTAGTGGTTGGAGATAGTCTTGAAGAGACTGACGGTAATCGGTTGAGTCTTGTCCTCCCAAGCGTTTTTCAATGGTTTGAGCATCCATAAACAGCAAAGGCGATCGCACCATGTTATCTGGCAACTTAAGTATGTCAGTGATAAACTGGACATCTTCCTCTATCGTTGACCCTTGATTGCTACTCAAAAAGGTACCCAGTGGTTTACAGTAGGCAATCGTTATCCCTTTTGCTTGCAGTTGATCGGCAATTCCCAGGATCGTTGCTGACTTACCGCTGTAAGCTTCTGTTGACCCAATTAGTAAATACTTAGCGGATTTTGCCACCCCTTATTTACACTCCTATAACTATAAAACTGGCTATAAAACTGGTTGTTTATTCATCAATGCGTAGTAGTTTGCGGTAGAATGCCTTGGAAAAATCCGTTATGCGCGATCGCTTAAAGTTCATAATCACTTCGATTAAGTAATTCACAAACTCAGAATTTTGCATAGTCAGTTCGTAACTGAGATCCGCGTTACCATCAAACTGTAATCGGCAACGAGTTAATTCCGAAGGAAGATTAGATACAAACCAAGTAGCAACGAAGGGAATACTATCACCGCCTTCTATGTGGCGACGACCTTCCAAAGACCCTTGTTGGTAGAGGCTAATTGCTATAGGTAAAAGATTCCGTTTATTACCCTGGTAGTAGGGAACATAAATCCCGACAGCTCCTTTGTCGGCAGGCTTAAGTTTTTCGATCGACATGGCTGAATATCACTCAATTGCCGTTGATGGTATTGATGTAACTATTCCTATGGGACAATCTCCGTGATGGAAAACCCATCACGATCAGATGATTAGTCCAGGAAAATAAGTATTCTAATACATTACATTCAACTTTCCTATAGGTTAAGCTTATCCCCAAAGTTTAAAATAGGGAATTGTGTGTTTCTAATTACAAGAAGCGCGGATAAAAGTTGATTGAGTGTAAGCATTTAGCTCTGCTGCTCTGCTGCTCTGCTGCTCATGCGCTACTTGAGGTACTGACGGCTGACGGCATTAGGGTGACGGCATTAGGCTGACGGCTGAATGCTTATGATTGAGTTTCTAGTCTAGCCTCAACTGGGATTAGCCTTGCAACCTACTGGGTAAACCGATTTATACGTAGTAGAACGCTTACCAAACCAACTGTAACGATTATCCCGAATCTGCTCGTAAACCTGATCCCCTACCGACTTCACCCCAGGCATTGCCCGATAAGCGGATACAAAGATATTACCCAATGGCAATAGACGCCCAATCTCTTCAGCGGCATCACTTCCTTGCCATCGACAATCATCAGAAGAAGCATCGATCAAAATCATACCCATCTCACACTCGAGAGGTGTTACCCCTAATTTTCCGCAAGCTTCTTTATCCTGCATGGGTATGTAATCAAATAGCTTGCCCTGATCCAGATTTTCTAATAGTTGTACCAGAGTCACACAAAGATTACAGTCGCCATCGTAAATAACGTGATATCCCATTCAGCCTCTTTCCTAAATCCTAGTTTATCTGCCCCAAAATAGCTTATCACCCTATTTTCGACTACTACTGTAGTCCTAAACATTGCGGCTAGAGCCCTGTCAAGTTTGAATTGAAACGTTCACCAAGCGGTGCGCTTACAGTCGGCGAATTTAATTCGACGACTGTAAGCGCACCGGGACGGAATTGCTGCATACGGCGCGCATAAAAAACAAAATTGAGGCTGATAACTTAATTGAACAGACTATTACAACTATAAACCTAACCTCCCTCACCTATACTCAGGAGGTCTGATGCAATGATAATACGATGGCGGCAGTTATTGGTTAGAATAACAATTTGGCTAGCAGCTGAGATCATCCTCAACTTTCTGGGGCTGGACAATCTAGCTGACTACAGCGAGTTCATATACGAGCAGGAGGTTGCCCTATCAAGTCAATACAGGCTTCCAGCCATTGAGAGGCTGCCCCATTTCTAGTAAACCTTGATAGATATTTATAGCCAGTTCCTTGTGAAGATGAAGTGATCAGGGGGTGACGGGTCGAGGGAGTGATCAGCTGTGAGGCATCTACATCATCTAATTTATATATCTAATTTATTGATTTTATTTTAATTTATATATTGAATCGGCTTGCGAAGCAGGCACGCAGAGGAGCAGGGGATAAGGTTAATCGGTATTTCGAGCTTACCTCAATCGCTTACGGGGCGAGATTTTACCCTTTCTTTCCCAGCAGCAGTGTCTTCCGCTACAATTCTTTGAGCTATCTTGGATAAGAATTGTAAAAGAACACTTAGCTAGATGCAAAACGACAACTATTATTTCGGTCAACAAGGTTGACACATGAAACCCCGCATCATTATCTGTGGCTTGGGTCGCACTGGATACAAAATATTCCGCTTACTGAAGCAGCAGGGAGTAGCTGTTGTTGGCATCAGCAACAGAATAATGCCTGGTGACGAAAACAATATTATTATTGGAGACTTGCGGGCTGTTTCTACCCTACTTGCCGCTGGACTCGAACATGCCCAAACCCTAGTTCTCGCCTGTAATGACGATGCTCTCAATCTGGCAATCCTGACTCAGGCACGAGTGATTAATCCACGGATTCGGATCGTTAACCGATTGTTTAATAGCAGCCTAGGTACTCGTTTAGATCAGACCCTACCCGATCATGTCAGCATGAGTGTTTCTTCTCTAGCAGCACCGGTATTTGCCTTCGCAGCAATGGGGAATCGAGCCATTGGGCAACTCAAGCTACACAATCAAACCTGGCCGATACACGAAGAAATTATCACCGAAAGCCACCCTTGGATGGGAACACAGTTGAGTGACCTGTGGGATGAGCGTAGGCGAATGTTGATCTACTACCTACCGATGGACTCGAATTTAGATCTAGTTTCCGCAGTAGCTCAGGGCAAACAGTTACAACCTGGCGATCGCTTAATTATTGGTACTCAGCCTCGGTTTCGTCCTAAACGCCAATCCTGGCTACAGAAACTGCTGAAAGTTTTCACAAACTTACAACAGTTTCAGCATCATGCTCAACCAATGTTAGTAGTGACCCTTTTCCTACTCCTGATAATTTTTACAGCCACATTGACTTATGTGTGTGTCAACTTAGAAACCTCTATTGTTGATGCTCTATATTTTTCTGTGGGTATGATTACGGGTGCTGGTGGTCAAGAAGAAGTAGCAGAAAAGTCCCCGGACACTATTAAGGTATTTACTGCTGTGATGATGTTAGTAGGGGCTGGTGTGATTGGGATTTGCTATGCTCTACTAAACGATTTTGTCTTAGGTACCCGACTCAAACAGTTTTGGGATGCTGCGAGAGTTCCCTACAGAAATCACTACGTTGTATGTGGACTGGGAAATGTAGGAGTCCAAATCCTCTACCAACTTCATGCCCAAGGCCATGAATTGGTGGTCATTGAAAGTAACCCCAACAATCGTTTCCTGAACATTGTTCGTTCTCTTGGTATTGCAGTCATTCACGGAGATGCCAGTTTACCTGCTACACTCACAGCAGCACACATCCAACGAGCAGAAGCCCTCTTAGCAGTTACTAGTGATGATACTGCCAATTTAGAAATTGCTCTAAGTGCCAAAAGTCTAGCTTCGAAATTGTCAGTGGTTGTCCGGAATCAAGACCCCCACTTTTCCCACATGGTACAGCAAGTGTTTGAATTTGAAGCAGTATTGTCTCCCACAGAATTAGCCACTCCTTCTTTTGCAGCTGCGGCATTAGGTGGACAAGTGTTAGGCAATGGTATGATTGGTGATACGCTTTGGGTTGCCTTAGCAACTAAGATTACCACCGAGCATCCCTTCTGTGGACGCCGTGTTAAAGATGCTGCCAGGTCCGCTGACTTTGTACCACTGTATCTAGAAACTAAGTATCAAACGATTCATGGCTGGGATTTATTGGAAATTAACCTAGCCGCTGGTGATCTTTTGTATCTAACTATGCCAGCAGTTGGTTTAGAGCAATTGTGGCGCACAACACCACCTCAAATGATGCTGAGGTGAGTGACAAATGGAACCCATGGCATCTAATGGCATCTAATCTGAACATGATCAACAATGAAGGATGAATGATACAGCCCTAGCTATAGTCTAAGGTTCATCATTCATCACTCATTATTCATGATTACTCGTGCAGGATTAGCGCAGCTAGAAAATACCAACTAGGACAATGGAAGTCATTAAGAAACCAGCCAATATTACAAGGATGCCAGGTAGGTTCAACCAATGTTTAACTTCCTCTGATTCTTGAGGCCACTCTTCTTGCTGCAGTTGCATCTGCCGAATCAGATCGGAAATTGCTTCAGCATCCTTGACATGGTGTAGTGCCTTGGTGTCACCATCAGGGTATTTCACTACGAAGTAAGTGGGAACTTTGATGTGATCCCCTGTAATATCAATCGTATCCACAGCAACCTGCTTCGCTTTTTCCTCAATAGTTTGGGGTTCAGTGGCAATTCTATCCCCTGGGTTAGCTGTTAACTTAACTCCCATTCCCATTGGTGATGCGTAGCTGACCATAGAAACCTCCAGATAGGTCAAAGTTTTTTATTAGGTGCGCTTTCCGCATCTAATTATTAAATTCGCCACGGGTCGCACCTCTGGATTTCATTTTACGTAACTTGGAAAACAATTATTCAGCTTAAGCGCGATATTTTATTTATATTATCAATACTTTAGATTTTTTAGTAATTTAGTTAAGATTGCAGCGGTTTCCTGTAATCAAATGTAATCTAACAAATGTAATCTAGCAATTTTTTATTGAAAATCGCCCTGAGTCGGATCGTTCCTGAATCCTGAGTAAAACCTGTTACTGTTCACGAATCCGATCGGATTGCTATAGATTAATGATTAATTTTTTGTTAATTTCCTTAACCCTTAAATTCAGCTAGCTTATAGCCCAAAAATGAACTTACTGCTCTAAGTTACTAGTTGTGTATAAATGTTATGGGTTGTGTTAAAAAAGATAAAATCTAAATAGTGATAGATAACTATGTTAAAAAAATGTAAATAAATAAGTATTTTTGCGATCGGATGTTAAATTAAGGCGGCAACGATATCGCAATCGAATAAGAGAGCATCTATGGAACTAATTCAACTGTTAACCGAAAACCTGGGAGTGCAAGAAAATCAAGCCCAAGGCGGAGCTGGACTTATTTTCCAACTGGCAAAGGACAAGCTGGGAGATGAGAGTTTTGCCCAAGTAGCGCAATATATTCCAGGGATAAATGATTTGCTCCAAGCAGCACCAAAAAGTGGTGGCATGATGGGAGCCTTGGGAGGATTAGCGGCATCAATGGGTGGTGGCGTTGGACAATTAGGCACTCTAGCTACCCTGGCAGGAGGTTTTGATCAACTAGAAATGGATAGTGGGATGATTTCCAAATTTCTACCGATTGTCCTCTCTTTCGTTCAAAGCCAAGGTGGGGACGAGATCAAAAACCTTTTGGCAAAAGTGTTGAGCTAGAACAATTGATTGGATGGCTGAAATGTGATCGTAATGAGGGATCAACCCAAGACTTGGGTATGTTTTACCAAAGTAGGAGCATCAAGGAGATCAGGGGGAAGATTTTAGGTGGTTACTTAATTTCATCCTTGATGCTTCATCCTTTATGCTTCATCCAGACAAGACACTGGTTCAGCTGATCTTGCATAGTCTGAGCATCAGTATGATACCGGCGTCCATGTCCTGGTAATACCCACTCAAAGGAGTAGTTGGTTAATTTCTCCATTGACTTGATTAATTCCTCCCAGGAGTACCAGCAGTGGCGACGAAAGGCAATCAGTTGCTGAAGTTGATCAGACCAAGCAAGATGGTCACCGCTGAAGAGAAATTTGTTATTGTACAGTAGAACAGTGTGACCTTTGGTGTGACCAGGAACTGGGATAATCAACAAGTCCTTGTCTAACAGATAAGACTCGGAACTAGTGAGCTGAATTTCCACATCACGGGTATCAGTGGTAATGTCATCTCTATGCAAAATGCGTTCGCAACGCGGTTCCGAAGGAACATCGCACTGGAAATGCTGTCTGTATTTGTGATGATCTGCCACATCATCCCGATGGGTCAGGTACATGTAACGAATCCCACCCATTGCCTCTAGACCTTTGACCAGTGGCGGTGTAAAGCGGGGAGAATCGATTAAAATATTGCCTTGGGGGCGTTGGATAAGGTAGCTAGCGGCACCGTAGGAGTTTTCAGAATGGTACCCGCAATGGTAGACATTGTCTGCAACTGGGATCGGGAAACTCTGCTGAACGTCTTTAATCTCTATAGGTTTCTCAACAGTACCAATAGAAGAGGTGGGACAAGATAATAGGGCTTGAAGAGCTCTCAAGCGTTCTGTATCATTAGCAGGTTGATGATAAACTGCAGACTGCTGATCAGCACGATGAAACACTTCCGGAGTCATCCAACGGCAGGTATCACAATCAATACAGGTGCTATCGACGTAAAAGTCACCACTAATATTTTGAGGGCGGCGTTGGTTGAGATGAGCCATAACTGTCTATGTCATAGGGATTGCGCTTAGTACCAGGCCAGATAGCTAAATCAATTGTAGCGAAAGGGCATTTTTCAGTTACACCCATGTAGGACAATAAGGCAATAGCCAAACTCTAAGCATTTGGCGAGATTACCAACCCTAATCCTATCGTGACTAAATTTCTGTTTGTAACTGACCTTGACAATACTTTAGTAGGGGATGATCCGGCTCTGCTTAAACTGAACCCTCTGCTAAGTCAGCATCGCCAAGAACATGGTACAAGAATCGTTTATGCTACAGGGCGATCCCATAGTTCCTACCACGAGCTGAAAGCCGAGAAGCCACTTCTTGATCCAGATGCTCTGATCACCTCTGTGGGTACAGAAATTTATGATAATGATGGCCAAGATACGCCCAATCCAGACTGGTGGTCCAAGTTATCTGAAGGCTGGGATCGGGACATGATTGTCGAAACGGCTGCCCAATATCCTGACTTAATTCCCCAAGTAGAATCAGAACAACGTCCCTTTAAAGTCAGCTATCACCTGACGGAAGAAGCAGCTTTGACGGTGCTACCTCAACTGGAATCTCAGCTTCAGGCAACGGGTCTTAATTTCAAGTTGATCTATAGTGGTGGGAAAGACTTAGACATTCTACCCAGCAATAGCGATAAAGGTCTAGCGGTAGAATTTTTACGACAACAGTGGGGAATTGAGCCGGAACGGACAGTGGTTTGTGGCGACTCAGGAAATGACATTGCCTTATTTAGCGTTGGCTTTTCCCGAGGAATTATAGTGGGTAACGCCCGACCAGAACTTCGGGAGTGGTACGAAAACAACTCAGCAGATTACCATTACATGGCTCAAGCTAACTGTGCAGGTGGTATACTAGAAGGTTTGAATTATTTTAGCTTTTTGTGTCAGTAATGGTCGCCAATAATTAAGAAGTAGTTACAAGTTGCTGGTTGTTAGAGTTACAAGTTGCAGGTTGGTAGGTTGCAGGTTAATCGAGTTACAAGTTGCAGGTTAATCGAGTTAACAACTTGCAGGTTGGTAGGTTGCAGATTAATCAAGTTACAAGTTGCAGGTTGGTAAGTTGCAGGTTATGCTCTCAACTATCCTTCACTATTTTCGTGGTGGAGTACAACCTTAAACCAACCTTGGCCAATAGGCCACGCTACGCGAACAACCAAATAACCTCCCCTACTTCGGACGCCAAAGGCGAACAACCAAATCACCTTAAACCTTAAACCTTGGCCAATAGGCCACGCTACGCGAACAATCTTGGCCTATTGGCCACGCTACGCGAACAACGTTTAACCAACCTTCAACCTTGGCCTATTGGCCACGCTACGCGAACAACGTTTAACCAACCTTCAACCTTGGCCTATTGGCCACGCTACGCGAACAACGTTTAACCAACCTTCAACCAACCTTCAACCAACCTTCAACCAACTAACCTTCAACCTTCAACCAACCTTCAACCTTCAACCTTCAACTAATGATCAGCTATCTCAAGGGGACAGTAGCTAGCATTCAAAAAAGCACCGGTAATCGGGTCACTCTGATTCTAGATGTCAACTACATTGGGTATGAAATACAAATCACTCGCCGTTTGTCCCAGGAGTTGCCCGTAGCTTTATCGGAAAAAACCGTGCAAATCTTCACCCATTTGCAAATCCGGGAGGAGCAACAGGTGCTATACGGTTTTGCCTCAGCGGCTGAGCGGGATTTATTTCGTCAGTTAATTAGTGTCAACGGTATTGGTGCTCAATTAGCGATCGCACTACTGGACACCTTGGGATTGCCTAATTTAGTCCAAGCGATTGTCACAGGTAATATTCGTGCCTTATCCAAAACCCCTGGTGTGGGTAGCAAAACCGCTGAACGCATTGCTCTAGAACTGAAAACGAAGTTGGCTCAATGGCATAAGGTATCAGAGGTAGAGTCCCCACTATCTGCTAATGGACTCTCACCAGGAATTCAGGAAGATGTGGAGATGACCTTGTTAGCTTTGGGATATGAAAATGATGAAATCGCTCAAGCACTCCATGCTATCAGTGAGGATCCTCAGGTCGCTAAAAGTAAGAATGCGGAAGATTGGATTCGAGAAGCGATCGCTTGGTTGAGTCGCTGATCATGTTCCTGATCGCATCTATAAATATAGCGGTTCCACGAGTGAGGTACATCTGGATCAGCGCTACTAGGGGGAGAGTGGGAATAGGGGGAGGAGGTTGAAGAAATTTGGGTTTACCTCATCCCACAACAGAACCGCTATAATCTAACCGAAACCTGAAACCTGAAACCTGCAACCTGCAACCTGCAACCTGCAACCTGCAACCTAATAAATTACCCTTCGAGCACGAAATCCTTTAAGAGTCTGGGGCAAAAAAGAACAAGCTAGGGTTTTAGATTTTGGTAGATCGCAATCAAGACAATCGCCAGTAGAAGCTTTTACTCGTCTAGGAAACTTGACATGGAAGGTAGACCCCTTACCCACCTTACTCTCTACCGTAATCGTTCCTTGCATCAACTTGACTAAAGATTCTGTAATTGCCAGTCCTAAGCCGGTACCCGAGTACTTGCGAGTTGTGGTTTGATCAATTTGTTGGAACTCCTCAAAAATATGCTCTAAGTCATCTTGGGCAATTCCAATTCCCGTATCCCTAACAGTGAGCATCAGCCAGTCGGTGGAAATTTCCTTGACTACCACCTCTACCCTGCCAATTTCGGTAAACTTAATCGCATTGGAAACCAGATTGACCAAAATCTGCCGCAGGCGGAGGCTATCATTGATTACCATGGGATTTTGTAAATTGGTTTGGATATACAACCCTAAATCCTTCTGAGCAGCTAGGCAACGGAATTCATTGATAGTTTCTTTAATCAACCTGTCCAAATGCAAACTTTCCAAGGTTAACTCCAGACAAACTGCCTCAATTTTGGACAGGTCAATCATATCCTTAATCAGAGTCAGTAGATGTTGAGCATTATTCACAATGCGATCGATTATATCTGCTTGTTGGTGGGTCAAGGAGCCCTGACGCTGACGCAATAGGACCTGGGAAAAACCAATAATGGCATTCATGGGAGTCCGTAACTCATGGGATATTGTCGAAACAAACTGGGATTTCAACCGTGCTGCTTCCAACAATTGCAGGTTCTGTAGCTTGAGGGATGCATCTCTGATTTCCAGTTCTCGATTCTGCCGAGCCAGCATAGTGTTCTGAAACTCTAAACGCGCTTCTTGCTCCTCTAAGGCTTTAATCATGTGAGCATTATCAATTGCGATCGCAGCTTGTTCATTAATCATGCGAGCATTATCAATTGCGATCGCAGCTTGTTCACCCACTGCTCCTAGCAGATTCCGACCTGATTGGTCTAATCCCTCTGGGTCTTCCCAATTGCCAATACCTAGTACTCCCAAGCGTCCTGCTTGCACAGACTCAATCGCCACAGCGTAAATAGCTGTAGGTACTTCCTCTTCCGGATGCCGCGCATCCCAACCCTTGCGATGAATTAACTGAGATTTGCCAGTTAAAAAGACTTGAGATAGTAACCCTTGCTCAAGGGGCAAGATGTCTTCCCAGTGGAACTTTTGTCTATGAATTCCCTCGGTAACCCTTAATACTTCAGGGTTACCGAGGGAATTATTGAGAATGATGAAACAAAATTCAACCCCAGCAATCGCTTTAGCTACCTCCGATACGATCTCTTGCAACAGATTTGGAAGGTTAGTCAGTCGTTGATTGAGGAGATTAGTCAACTGGTGTAGGGTTCTCAATTGCTGTTGCTGTTCATTGAGAATCGTAATTACCTGCCTGAGATCATCACTCGCCTGGTTTGCCTCTCGGTATAAGCGCGCATTTTCAGTGGCTAGGGCAGCGCGACTAGCTAAATCCTCAGCCAACTTCACATCGATCTCATTGTAGCGGCGACCTGAGTCACTCCTGACAAACCAAATTGAGCCCAAGATTTGTGAACCCATTCGTAAAGGTACACAAATGTAACACTTAATTTTCAATGCCTGTAACATCCTGAGATGGTCAGGATCCTCAGCAGCAGCTCTTAGGAATTGATCAGAAACCTCAAAATAGGTATCCGTACAACCTGTACGTAAAACCTTGCCATTGCCATACTCTTCATCCCCCTGGGGAGGGTAGCAACGGTGCAGTTTCCAAATCAACTCCTCTTGCTCTGGGTTAACATGGGCAACCGCAAGACGCTGGTAAGACTGGGGAGTATCATAGCTATCAACTCCCGATACTACATCAATGGCACACCAATCAGCAAAGCGAGGGATTACCAGCTGCACTAGATTGTCCAATGTAGTCTGGTAATCGAGGGAAGCTGAAAGTACAGCAGAAGCCTCCGCCAGAAATCGCTGGGATTCTTCTGCTCGCTTCTGCTGAGTAATATCAGTAATTACACCAGACATCCGGAATGGTACTCCTTGATCATTCAACTGGGCTTTGCCACGAGCAGTACAGTAGCGATCTTCTCCAAAAGCACAGGGTAGGTGAAATTCTACATCCAGTTCAAGATAATCTTGTTGGTAACTAGCCACCGCCTTAGTAACTTTGAGTAAATCTGAGGAATTTAGTAACTTAAATAAGAGATCAGGAGAAAAGTTATGGTGGTACTTCCCTATCTGTTCAGGGGACAAGCCAGTAATTTCATAGAAGCGGTCATTACAATACAGTTGTTTAGTGATCAGGTTCCAGTCCCAGATCCCGTTCTTGGAACCTTCTAGCACCAAGCGGTAGCGTTCTTCGCTTTCTTTCAGCCGCTGATGAGCTACAGCTGCTTCCCGTTCTGCGCGGTAGAGGCGAACTGCATTAGAGAGGCTACGTAAGAGATTTTCTGGTGAGATTTGGCTTTTGGTCAGATAGTCCGATGCTCCAGATTTGATCAGCTCAACCGCAATTTGCTCATTAATTTGCTCGTTCCCCTGGTCACTCAACACAATCACAGGGACTTCAATCCCAGCATCACGGATTTCTTTAACCAGAGTCAATCCGTCCCCATCCGGTAAGTTATAGTCTAATAGAATGCAGTCCAAACTCGCTTGGGTCAGGGTAGAGTTAGCGCAGCGTGATGCGATGATCGACCTAGCGCTTTTGCTGTCAACTGCAACAGCTATTTTTACGGGTATACCCCCTCTGTTAAGAGCTTTAATTATGGCTTTGCAGTTAACTTCATCATCCTCTACGATCAGTAGTCTGATAATCTCGTCCATGATTTAGCGGTTGAGCTGTTGTCATTGGTTATTGGCTAATAATGATTAGTGGATAGTGGGTAGTAGCAGTTCTTGACTGACAACCGACACCTGAGGAGGCTAAGGAATTATATTGAGCAGACTCTATTGTTTAAGTTGAAGTATTGCTCAAATTTAGTCAACCTTACGGACTTTACAATCTCTCCACGTCGCTTTAGATTGTAGGCTTCTACCTTACCTCGGTACTAGTAGGAGAGCTTCAGTAAAAATACCGATCTGACTAGGTACAGGACATCCCACGGTTGTGTAGTATCACCGAAACATTTGCCAAATCGATGAGAATCGACTAGGTATGAGTATACTTGTATAAAAACTCCCTTGATTAGTAATCTCACCCATCTAGGGAATGAACCCATGCTAATTTTCCAGTGGTATTTCCTGAGAAACAAACTCCCTTAGATAGATTTTTTAGGGGGTTTTACTCCCTATTGTATCCTGCTGTTGGATGAGGGAGCATGGGACGATCCGCAGATGAGCATAAAGAGTAGGATTTATCGGAATTGGTCATTTCGTTCTGGTGAGACTACCTTAGTTACTCAATAAGCCGATCGGATGTCAATCCTGTTGAGAATCTCCTCTAACCGTTGGAATGGGAAATCCTGCCAACCCCTATGACAATTAGTTTTGGCACGACTAACCCCTTATACTCATAGAGTGTAAAGATTATAATAAGTAACTACCCATAGGTGCGCTCTTACTTGGCGAATTAAATTCGCCACGGGTCGCACCTCCTGTAAATTCTCAATAACTTTATATCTGATAGCGTAATCGTTTTTGACAAATGCTTTCATTCCAGCTCACTTTAAGTGATCGTTGCCAAGAGATGGTCTTTTGGAAACTCTATCCCAAAGTCATAAATATCTACAACTACCAATAGGTGGAGATCATGATGATTTTTACCAAAACTTTACAAATTTACTCTAAAAATCAATAAACTATAAATCTCACCCCCCTAGACGTTAATGATGGGTAAAATTCGTGTGGCTCTCATTGAAGACCATGATCTGACTCGGATGGGTCTGCGAACAGCCCTCCAACAAAGTGGTGAAATTGAATTGGTGGGCGAAGCGGCCAATGCCACTGAAGGACTAAAGTTACTCGCGGAATCTAGACCAGATATCGGGATTGTCGATATTGGTCTTCCTGACATGGATGGAACTGAATTAACTAGACAATTCAAAGAGTTTCAAGCAAAACAGGATGATTCTAAACAGGATGATTTTCCCACCAAAATTATGGTACTGACCTTGCAGGATGATGAAGAAGCCGTACTAGCCGCTTTCGCCGCTGGTGCCGACTCTTACTGCATGAAAAATATCACCTTTGATCAATTGCTAGAAGCTCTGAAAGTGACCTATGAAGGTAATGCTTGGATTGATCCAGCCATTGCCAGGATTGTACTTGAGCAGATCAAACCAAGCAAAGACACTCAGCCTACTGAAGCTAGTGAAACGATAGCTATCCATGCTGCTCCCAATGAATACAATCAAATGATTGAAGCTTATCCTTTAACGGAAAGGGAATTAGAGGTTTTGCAGTTGATTGTAGAAGGTTGCAGCAATGCTGTGATTGCCGAAAGGTTATATATCACTGTGGGAACTGTCAAAACTCATGTCCGAAATATCTTGAATAAACTCTGTGCGGATGACCGTACCCAAGCAGCTGTCCGTGCCCTCCGCTCTGGCTTAGTTATTTAAGATTATACCATAAAGTAACTTTTTACAGTTATAAGGTTAGTTGGTTGAAGGTTGAACGCGCACGCGTGGCCAATAGGCCAAGGTTGAAGGTTAAAGGTTGAAGGTTGAAGGTTGAAGGTTGAAGGTTGAAGGTTGAAGGTTGAAGGTTGAAGGTTGAAGGTTGAAGGTTGAAGGTTGAAGGTTGAAGGTTGAAGGTGATTAGGTTGAAGGTGATTAGGTTGAAGGTGATTAGGTTGAAGGTTAGTTGGTTGAAGGTGATTAGGTTGTTCGCCCTAGGGGTCCGGTGTAGGGTAGGTTGAACATTAGAGCCTTAACAACTCAAAGCCGGATGTATAATTGGCAACCTGTAACCTAAGCACTCAGCTATCAGCTATCAGCTATCAGCCATTAGCCTTGGCCAAAGGCCACGCTAAGCGAATGGCCACGCTACGCGAATGGCTCACGGCTGACGGCTGACGGCTGAATGCTTACCCTGTAACTGGCAACCTGTAACCTTGGCCAAAAGGCCACGCGTGCGCGTTCAACCTTCAACCTGTAACCTGTAACCTGTAACCTGTAACCTTGGCCAAAAGGCCACGCGTGCGCGTTCAACCTTCAACCTGTAACTGGCAACATTCAACCTTCAACCTTGGCCAATAGGCCACGCGTGCGCGTTCAACCTTCAACCAACCTTAAACCTTCAACCCAAATGACTATCAAGGTCTACCTTGCTGCCATCTAGCGATCGCTTCTTGGGCAGCCTCATAGTAAGGGGTATCTTTTGGGACTAATTTTGCTGTGTTAATCGCTGAAAGAAACTTGCCTCGCGATGCACGGGACTTAGCAATCAGATAAATCTTATCGCTAGCTTGAGCAATTAACGCTTGTGCTGTGGCATACTTAGGTTGACCCGGTGGAATCTTACGGAGGGTTGCGATCGCACGATTATAACTAGATGCTTGATTACGTTGCACTTGTTTGATGGCTGTTTGGATAATCTGTTGATTCTGCGACTTCTGTTGGGATAGAATCTGCCACTGTTTAATAGCATTGTTAGCCAAAGCATAAACAGAAGGGTTATCTTTAGGAACTAGTTGGGCAGCTGCTATCGCTCCTTCAAAATCACTTTTTTTTGCCCGTTTCTTGGCTAGAGCCAGAATTGAATGACTCCAACTAGTGATATATTGTTGTGTCTGATCATAAAGAGGATCCCCAGGTTTCACCTGACGGGCAATTGCGATCGCATCACTATACACAGATGCCTGCTTCGGTTCAACTAACTGTCTTGCCTCGTCCAAAGCTGCTTGATTCGCCTTAATCCCACTCGGTTCCCGCGATTTCTGTGCTTTAGTTTCCAGGGATTTACTCTTGGAATTTGGCAAGGGAGCTGGAGTTGCCTGGGATGTTGACCCTGCAGGTAATGTTACTGGGGAGTTACTGACCTTGGTACTCTCTGGTAATTTGGTAGTTAATGTGGTATTGTTCCTGTTTTGTATTACCTGCTGACTAATCAAGCCTTCCTGGTTACGGACAACAGTTAAGCTCACTAGTCCTAACAACAAAGCTATACCACTACCCCAAAACAACCATTCTCGCCATGACGATAACTCTTCTGTATCAGTTTGAGGCTGGCTGTCTGAATAAGAAACTAAAGCTACTGAGTTAGATGACTCCTGCTTTGAGCTATCAGTGTTAGTGGGTAAAGACCTATTTTGATTAAGCTTTACCACCGATAAAGGTTTTTTGGCAAATTCACTCTCAAGATTCTTCTCATCTTTAGAAAGAACTACCTTGGTAGCTTCTGAGTCAGTGCTTGGGTTAGCCCATTGATTTTCTGGTGGTGAGCTTGCCCCTTCAGGCCAAATTTGTTGTTGTCGATACTCCTGTAAAGGAATTACCGTCAGAGGAATCTGAACTGGTCGCCAATGGTGTTGGCTCAACTCCGGTAGCCGCTCCCTGAGATACTCGTCAAGATTTTCAAGGGTAATCTCAGTATGATAGTAACCCAGTGCTTCTAGAAGTGCTGAGGTGAATAAGCCATTCCCTAGAGCCGCCGCTTCGTGAGAAAACTGGTTGAGTTGACTAGAAAGTATCAGGGAAATATCCATTTTGTAGGCTAATTCCACTGTTTCAGCACCAACTGGTTCACCAGATGGCATTCCCGGTGAGCGGTTTATGTCTAACAATACCAGGATTTTATTGCCCCCCATAGTCTTGAGAGAAGAAAACAGGCATTCTATTGGTATACCTGTTCCTGGAATATCATCTGGATTGCCATCAATCGGCATGAGGTAGTCAACTTTATCCCAACTGACCCCACAGCCACTGAACAAGAACCAACGCCAACTTTCTGGAGAACCTGGACTCTGGCGAATCCTGTCGAGGCATCTTAAAATATTTTCTCGGTTGGGGTAGGTTAAAAAATCATCAATCGGTGGTGAAGTATCAGTTAATAAAAGAAACTCAGTGGGTTGCAGATGAGCTTGGTCTACAAAAAACCCTTGTAGTCTTTGAGCGTCTGCTTGACCATAGTTTAGAGGTTGTAAGAACTGATAGCGGTTGATGCCAATTGCTATACCAGCGTAATTTGCCATTTACCCCATACCCTAGTGGCTGAAACTAGTAGATTTTATGCCTATATATGCCTAATTTTATTACTATTGCTGTAGTTTACCCTTACACTTAAATTCTAATCCAACCCTGTTAAGCTTAACCTAACGGCTTAACTTTATTAATTAATTAATTATAACACTATCGAACCTAGTCCACCTTTCAAGGCTCTTGAAGTAGTTTTTGTAAATCTAGTTTCTGTCAAGATTTTCCTTCATCATGAATCTTTTCCTTTTTTGGCGTAATCAGAGGATATAATAGTATGTTGTCCAAATTAATCCGGCTATTGGTATTGCCCGGCTTAGTAGGGGTTAGTTGGCTGACTACAGTTGCCATTGTTCCCCAAAGCGCGGAAGCCAAGACAGCTCGTATTAATGTTACCCTCAATCGTGAGCCTGACGAAACTTACCAAGGCTTTATGCGGCGTGCTGAAGTAGTTGCTAGAGCAGCAGCTCAACGCAGCTTCGATAGTGACATATTGACTACAAAGGTAGCGATTACTATTCTAGGACAAAATCAAGGAGAAATCGCCCCAGTCTTGTTGTTAGAAGTCAGCCGTCCATCCTGGAAAAGACGACCGGATGCCAAGTATTGGGCAACTTACTTTCCCAATACCCAGTTCCTACTGCGAGTTGAGGAACCTGATTTTTCCCCTCAAAGTCAGCCACAGTCCCTGGAACCAGCCAACAACCAGGCTCCTGAGCCACCACCAGCCAACAACCAGGCTCCTGAGCCACCACCAGCCAACAACCAGGCTCCTGAGTCACCGCCAGCAAACAACCAGGCTCCTGAGCCACCACCAGCCAACAACCAGGCTCCTGAGCCACCACCAGCCAACAACCAGGCTCCTGAGCCACCACCAGCCAACAACCAGATAGAAGACCGAGATACAAGACAATGAAATAAGATAGAAAAGCTGTCTAACAATTTAAATAATTTACACTTATGGCTGTTCCTAAGAAGAAAACCTCAAAATCAAAACGGGATAAACGTAAAGCTAACTGGAAGCGCAAAGCGCATCTGGAAGCACAAAAAGCCCTCTCTCTCGGTAAAGCAGTCCTGAGTGGGCGTTCTAGCTTTGTTTATCCAACACAGGAAGAAGAAGACGAAGACTAGGTTTACTCCTCCCCACCGGGCGATGACGGCGTATCGCTTATTTTTACCATGGTTCCGGTGGGTTAGGTATCACGAAGACAACGCGCTATACACCCTGTTGCCCTAACACCTCTGACGACTTTCGGGTCTCCAAGCTACTTACCTAGCTTAATAGATCTGAAGCTAATACTGAAGCTAGGCGTGAGAGTCATGACTCATCAAGGAGTGCTGTCTTCTCACCGCCGTTAATAAATTTTCAAAATTTTCTAGCCCTATTATCAGTATCCTGGTGAGTATATACCAGGGAAAGTCCAACCCTCAACCCCTACCGGACAACTATCTGAGGTCACGGGTTGCTGGGAATTTAACTGGCATATCTAAAATTGATTTCTGTTCGTTAACTGTTGGTGGTTAACAATTAACAGAAAATCATGAGTCGGGCTGTGCCAATTAGATGTATCACAGCTTAATACCATTGAGTTGAGTTTCAAGTAAGTGCCAGACAATTTACCAAACATTTTGAATGGTTAATTGTTAAATTTTGCAACTCAATTTTGCAACTCAATTTTTAATCTCAATAGTCAGTAACCAAGCATAAGTTAGTAACTCACCAATAATTGCCCAATGATAAGAAAAATTTTAATATCTGTAGCTGGTCGGGGACTGTGTGAAGAAATGTTCAACATGTTGGCCGAAATTCCTGCCATACAACAGGCATCGGTCACAGTTCTACATGTTGTGCCTCCTCAAGTCACAGCTGAAGCCATGTCAGCTAAGTTAGAAGAGGGGGGTAAAATTTTAGCAGATGCGGTCAAGTCTTTAAAGGTTGACCCCAGCAAAATCACGCCCAGACTGAAACAGGGAGACCCTAAAAATATCGTTACCCAAGTGGCAGACGAAGAAGAAACCGACCTGATTATTATGGGTTCGAGAGGACTAACTCGCCTAGAAGCGATTTTGGAAAACTCCGTTAGCCAATATGTGTTCCAATTGTCCTCCCGCCCGATGTTGTTGGTCAAAGACGATGTCTACGTCAAACAAATCAGACGGATTATGGTCGCAATGGATAAATCTGATGCTGCTCAAAATTCCTTCGAGTTGGCTCTATCCCTAGTGCGAGACATGAAGAATGTTCAACTATATCTTGCTCGTGTCATCCCCGAAGCCAAACCTGATCAAGTGATGACCAATGCTGAAGCAGACCCAGTTCTGTCAGAAGCAGCAGCAAAAGCCAAAAGGCTTGGTGTTTCTTACCGTTGTGTTCTAAGTGGCGGTAAGCCCGGACCAGGAATCTGCGAGTTAGCAGAGGACAATAACATCGACTTGCTGATTCTCGGTTCTCCTGACCGTCGCCCTTCTATCGCTAAGAGTTTAGTAGATTTAGATCGATTACTGGGGAATTCTTTATCAGACTACGTCAGAGTCAAGGCCAATTGCCCAGTGTTGTTATCACGCACAACTACTTGAAGCAGTAAGCAGTTAGTTATTAGCCATTAGCCATTAGTCATTAGTCATTAGTATTGCCAGTAAACCTCTTGTAGGTTACAAGTTGCTTAAAAAGGGTTCATGATAAACGCTTAATGACAAACGGTTAATGACTAATTACTTCAACTTCCACTTACTGTAGCTTCCACGCACTTTAGTCGTGGGAGAGAAACTCGTAAATCCGGTAACCATCACTTACAATCCCGCCTACTTTAGTGGCGGGAGAAGTGAACTTCACCGTTATTAAATTAGATTTTTTACGTCTAATCAATTAGACAAAATCATACAACGTTATAAAAAAAATGAGTTGGAGTGTCATGTTGGAAAGAATCCCACGCTGACCTTTGCCTAAGGGGCTATGCTTGCGCGTTTGGTACAGGCGTGGGGATTATCACCAGATCAGCTAACTAGTTTCCTGAGCCTTCACGGCTCGCGGTTTGGATATAAAGAATTAGCAGGAAAACCGCAGGCACCAGCACAAACAAAATGCTGGCAACAAACCCTAGATCGTTAACTTGCATGATTATTAGTTCCTCTAAATCGTTTTTAACCCACCAGCTATAGGATACCATTAACACGGCTGTTCGCGAAGCGTCGCCTTCGGCGAATCGAAATAGAAGATTGAAATATAAGCCTGGCAGGAGGAAATTTGGCTCATGGTAGATAAGCGGGTTGAAAATCCTGGTGAGATACATTCCATTGTCTTAGCTTTATTCCCTACTCCCTACTCCCTACTCCCTGCCCTTTGGGCCACGCTACGGGAATGGACTACGCTACGGAAACAAACCCAGAACGATTGATAAATGCTATAAACCCTATGTAAGCATCTATACAAGGAGGGGGAATTCAGGTTAAAATCCCTCGCCAGCTAGCCCTTAAAATCCCTTGTTATCCTTAGATGGCAGCAGATGGGGATTTGGTCTTAAGGGTTGGTTTAGTTTTCACACTCACCGGTCCATTCACCAAGACTTGACAGGCTAATCGGTAAGTATCAGGCTTTTTCTTGAGTTTCCGATTTTCTACCTCAGTTCTAGGGGATAGATTTTCTATGCCTGCCACAATTTCCACAATACAGGTACCACATTGACCATAACCGCCACAATTGACCAGCTTGCCCCGAAACGTGTAGAGATCTATGCGATTTTGCAGCATTTTCTCTCGTAAGTTCGCTCCATTGGCAGCAATGACTTCTTGGTCTTCCTTGACAAATTTGATATTAGCCATGATTTGTCCCAAGTCTGATCTTATTTTCTGATAGTATTTCTATTTTATTAAGGAATGTTAAAAAAATAAGCATCCCTGGTTAATGGTTCATGGCTAAGTTTGCCATAAACCATTAACTCTAAAGCAGAGCAGGTATTCTGTCAATTTAGTTTTGCGAGTTAGGGCAAGGTTAATCCTATTGGATATTAGAAGTTAGTCCTTAACGTCTGATACCTAGGGTCTAATACCTAGGGTCTAATACCTAGTGTCTAATACCTAAGATCTAATACTTAGTATCTAATACTTAGTGCCTAATTGGGACAAGTCTAGTTTACCCCTTAATTCAATTAAGATCGAATACTACGGAATATCACTAACTTTACTGTCTGGTAGATTACTCACTGCCCGTTGCAAGTTGGCCAGAGCGCGGTTGTAGCCCAGAATTGCAGTAAGTTGGTTAATCCTAGCCCGGGTAAGGGCGGTTTGCTGGTTAATTACGTCGGTTTGGGTACCAACCCCTGCCTGAAATCTTAACCGAGCTAGCCGGAGGCTCTCTTCTGCTACTTCTAGGGCAAAGGATGCCGTTTCAATACTCTCTTCATTGGAGTTTAATTGAGAATAAGCTTGTTCGATCTCAAAGCGTATTTCATCCCGTTGGTCAGCAAAACTGCTTTCAGCTAAGGCAATATCAATATCTTCCTGCCTGGCTCTAGCCATTGCTGCTCCCCCATCAAAGAAATTCCACTGCAATGTTGCCCCTACCGAGTAACCATCACCCATGGTAACAGTATCATTGAAGTTATCAAATAGGTCGATTTGACCAAATACACTCACCTGGGGTCTGACCGCAGCCAGAGCAATGGTGCGCTGTTCCTTGTTGATCTTTCGTTGCACCAGTTGCTGTTCCAACTCAGATCGGTTTTTATAAGACAGGATCAGGCTCTGTTCTAGAGATAAATCCCAACTTCCAGCAATTTCGATGGGATCGGCTGCCGTAATTTCTGCGGATTGAGATAAGTTTAATAACTCCGCCAGCTGACGTCGGGCAATACGTTGGTCACTCAGAGCATTGGTCAACCCTTGAGAGTCATTGGCTAGCTCAACCTGCTGTTGCAAGACCTCAAATCGGGTGCCTAAGCCAGCTTGTTCCAGTAACTCGGTATCCCGTAAAATCTGAGCAGACTCAGTGACTGCCGCTTGGGAAATTTCAACTCGAGCATCAGCCTCTTGTAAATTGTAATAGGCAAGGGTGACCTGAAGTCTGATCTCTTCAGAAAGCCGTTCTACCTCCAGCTGCTGCAACTTTACCTGTTCCTCCCCTAGCCGGACTTGTGCTGGTCGTTGCCCACTAGTGTATAGGTTATAATCTAACCTTAGGGCTGCATTGAAAGTTCCTGACGGCTCATTGATTGGAAGTAATCCTTGCTGGACTCTTATCTCGTCTGATACCTGTCCTGATGCACTATCGGCATAGTTAATTCCTGCAGTTGTTGTCAAATTAGGATACCAAGCACTTAAGGCTTCTTGGAGAACAAACTGATTACGTTCCAAGGTCAGTTGCGCTTGCTGTAATTCCTGATTATTACGCTTTGCCAGTTCTATGGTCTGTTGCAGGGTAATGGGCTGTGTGATATCGATCTGGACTTCCTGGCTTTGGGTAGGAAATGATAAAGGATTGGGGTCAGGATCAAGAAACTCTGGCGCAGAGGTTCCAGGGGTTCCTGAGCTTCCAGAGGTTTGTGACATTAATTCAGGGTTTTCCCCTGTGGCAGATTCAACCACCGTATCCTCACCAACGTCTACGGATTCCGTTCGCGAAGCGTCGCCTTCGGCGAATGGCGCTGCTAGTTCAGCCACCGCAGGAATCGACTCCTCCTGCTTTGGCTGGTCAGTAGGCAGGATGGTTTGATCAATAATTTCTTGGACTAATTCTTCTTGGACTAATTCTGCTTCTGAGAGTGAGGAATCTACAGAGGGAATAGACTCCTGTTGCTCTGGTTGATTGGAAGCTGGGGTAGTGTTATCCATGACTTCTACCACTAGCTTCCCTACCTCTGGGTTTGGGGCTGCTTCTGTTAAGGATTCTTGGTTAGGTGTAGCTACTGAGTTACTCTGAGGCTTAGTAAGTGATGGTAAATCTTCTGAGGCTCCGGATTCCATGCCGCTCAAGGCAATTGCCGTCCCCACACCCACAGCTAATATATAACGAAAAGTTGGCATAGATTTTACAGTTGATTTTAGTCTTAGCAGAACTACTTCTCTTGCTCAATTTAGCAACCAATGGCAGGATAATGGCTTGCTATTGGGTTTAGCAAAGGAATATTCCCGGTTTGCATATCTAAATCAGGATTGAGCCTCAAATTGCCATTTTTATAGGAGTTGCCTTTTAACAAGACTTTATTATAGTGGGCAATGGCTTCACAGTCTCCTCATATTGGCAATTTTCTGTTGCAGGGAGAAAAGTGACTAGATGCGTTTGCTTTTAGCGGAAGCAAAGCTTCATCGCTTTTAGCGGAAGCGAAGCTTCATCGCATAACCCCTAGAATAATCTGTCACACATTTCAATTGTGAATAGGGGCTGATCAGGAGATTGGGAGATGGGGAGATTGGGAGACTGGGAGATCGGGAGATGGTAGACTGGCTTTTGCACAAGGGTCGCGATTGACCGTAGGTCACGCTACTTGAGGTGGAAATTTAAATGCATATTAGCTGACTGCTTGCTGTGATCGTAAAACTGGGTTGAGTAGGGATGGGAAGATAGGAAAATTGCAGGATGGAGAGATGGGAATTGATCAACTTTTTGTCAATCCACATATCGGGTTAATCGGTTAAATTATATTACTGAGCCGATGATATAGTATCAGGAATTGGCATCAATTACGATAAAACTCTTCTTTTTTGACCTTAGGTTAGATTGCGGTGGGGTTGAACAGCCGGACAGGTTTTCCAGTCTGCAACACTACCAAAGCATTATCTCCGTTTTTGTCAAGATTACTTGATAGTCAGGGTTAGTTTTGTTCCAAGGGATTTGCCTTCGCTTTTAGCGGAAGCTGAGGCCTTTGGCCACGCGGGGCGCGTTCGCTTCATCGCGTAGCGGCTCGTACCGAGCATCGCATTCTATTGCTTAATATCTATTAATAATCGACCAATTAACCAAACTGTGTATGTCTAAGGTCTATAGCTAAGGATTGACAGTGGGATAATGTTCTTTCTTGAAACAAAGCGTTAGCAATCGGGCAATAGACCTTCTTCCAGTCAAATAACCTAAGTTTTTAAAAAATAAGCAGCCATAAAAATAAGTCGCCCATGGAGCAAAAATTCATCAATAAAAATTACTTATTTTTTAAATAAGTTTTATGAATACATTTATAGTATTTATCATAGATATTTGTGATAGGTTTTTATCTATTTATATGACGTATTAACTATTGCCTTAAAATCCATACTTTTTCGGTTCCCTGTTCCCTGTTCCCTGTTCCCTGTTCCCTGCTCCCTGTTCCCTGTTCCCTGTTCCCTGTTCCCTGTTACCTGTTCCCTGTTCCCTGTTCCCTGTTACCTGTTCCCTGTTCCCTGTTCCCTGTTCCGCTGTTTATACACTTCATCGCTAGCCTAACTTTGTCTATTTTTTTTCTATAGTTTTTTCTAGTTCAGATTAGATAATTTAGTCAGAAAATTAAGAGCACCACTGACTAATTAATAATGATAAAACCCTGAACTATATATTATGAAGCACTCTGACGTTCAGCATAATTATAATGTGGTTAACCTATAAAAGTGAGAAGCCATTAATTACAAAAAATCTTGAAATTTTTTATTTTGGAGAACTTTGATAGCTTTTTTGATGTCCTGGGTACGGTCTTTTTTTGCAATTAAGGTAGCATTGCGATCGCGTACCACCACCACATCGTCTAAACCAATAGTAACAATCACCTCATCGTCACTACTAGAGTAGACAATTGCTCCTTGAGTATCCAGTTCTACATGATTAGCCATTGCGACATTTTTAGCATCGCCATTATGCAAGCGTTCTAAGGCATTCCAATCTCCCAAATCATCCCAACCAAAGGAGGCTGGTAAAACATAAGCTAGCTTTGTTTTTTCCATCAAAGCATAGTCAATACTTTTCTTCTCTAGCTCAGCATAAGCCGCCACACCTTTTTCTTCTAAAGGGGCAATAATTTCTGGTGCATGGGTGCGCAATTCATCTAAAACTACCCCAGCCCGGAAAATGAACATCCCACTGTTCCAGCTGAATCGACCAGTAGACAAAAATTCCTCAGCCGTCTCCTGGTTAGGCTTTTCGGTGAACCGACTGACCTGATACACTGGCAATCCCTCAAACGTGCCAGTCTTATCACCTTGCTCAATGTAACCGTAGCCTGTAGAAGGGTATTGGGGGGTGATGCCTAAGGTTACAATCGATGACTCAGCGGCAGCCAATTGAGCAGCCGCCTTGATAGTTTGCTGAAACCCTTGCTCATCTTCAATCCAGTGGTCAGCAGGGAAAAAGCCCACTACCGCATCTTCTCCGTAAGCCTTAGCAATCTCTAGAGTTGCCCAAGCAACCGCTGGTGCTGTATCCCGTCCTTCTGGTTCCGCTAATAGATGCTTCTGGGGTAATGATGGTAGTTGTTGAGTCACTCCCTCAGCTAACATAGCAGAAGTAATCACCCACAAGTGTTCTGGCCCGACCGTCAGCTTACTCAATCGGTCAGCCGTTGCCTGCAAAAGACTCTTGCCACTACCATCCAAACATAAAAACTGCTTGGGTCGGTGCTTACGGCTCAACGGCCAAAACCGTTCTCCTTTGCCACCAGCAAGAATCACAGGGATGAGAGAGTTATCCATGATGTAGCCTTAACTGTAGTTTTCTGCTACATACTAACCTCACTTTCCCTGATTCAGCTGCTATTGGCTGTAGATTATGAAAAATGGTTAAAGTACTTCTTTAGCCATTACATTAGTTCTTACATTAGTCCTTAAATTAGTCATTTGTCCACCAATTCCTTCATCCCTGTTCAGGGATTGCTGTTGTGCATTGATCACAAAGGACTAATCACTCTTAGATGTTCCTCAAAGCGCTTTCACCAGGAGCTTTAGCCGTGGGTAGCCAAAGCGCTTTTTTCAATTAAGCCACTTTGAAGGTAGGCAAAATGCTTTATTGGCTTTGACTTACAGACTTATAGACTTATAGGCCAACAACAATATCTTAAACTGTACCCAAAGGCTACAGTTTAATTGGATAGCCAACTATAGGCTTGGAACTTGAATCCTTTAACAGTCATCACAATTCATAGGTAGATTTGGATACAGGTGTGATTAATAATGCCTCAGCTTCAACACCCCAACCATCACCCCAAGAGGGTGATACAGGAGTTTCCTACTCTCAGCTTGACCTGACTACAGACCTAGACGCTTCTGTGTCTGGATTAAGATTAACCTTTGCCCCCTATTTGCGGTGGGTATTCTGGAGTAGCGCTTTTGTCCTGACAGCAGTTATTTCTGCGGCTTTGGGAGCTACCTTAGCCCTAGTTACCCCATTGTCGCCCCTGATTAAATCCCATTCTCAACCCGAAAAGGCTAAAATCCCCCAGAATCAACCAGCCGCTTCTGAGCACAAGTCTTGGCGTAAAAGCTTTCCCTACAACCTGTCACGACCGGTGAATATCCTGGTGATGGGCATAGACCGAGTCCCAGATGCGTTGCCAGGTTCCCCAGAGGTTTTTGGTGGTCGCAGTGATACCCTATTGCTGTTGCGCTTAGACCCCAAGGACCACTCCGTGAATATGCTTTCAATTCCACGGGATACGAGAATAGAAATTCCCGGTGTTGGGATAGTTAAAATTAACGATGCCAATGTCAAAGGTGGATCTACCTTAACCGCAGAAGTGGTTAGCCGTACCTTAAATGATGTGCCAATTGATAGGTATGTGCGCATTACCACTGATGCATTTCGGGAACTTGTGGACTTGGTCGGTGGGCTGGAAGTCTTTGTGCCTGAGAGGATGGAATATGTAGATCTCACTCAGAAACTGGAAATTGATTTAGAACCAGGGTGGCAAACCTTGAATGGAGACCAAGCCGAACAATTTGCTCGATACCGAAAAGACAATGGTGATATTGCTCGGATACAGCGGCAGCAGATCTTACTCAAGGCACTGCGCCAGCGTTTAGTTACTCCCAGTGTCGTGCCTCGTTTACCAAAAATCCTGCGAGTGATGCAGCAGTATATTGATACTAATCTTAGCTTAGAGGAAATCTTGGCACTGGTCGGTTTTGGTCTAGAGGTTGGCAAAGATAATATCAGAATGGTACTCTTGCCCGGTCGATTCAGCAAGGCTGATGAATACATTGCCAGTTACTGGCTGATGAATTCACGAGGGCGAGACCGAGTGATGAGTGAGTATTTCGAGCAAGAGCCCAAATACAAGAGTTCATTAAAGCGCCGCCGTTCACCCCATCGGGTCAGAATTGCAATTCAAAATGCTACCGATGACCCAGAACTTGGTCGCCGTGTTGCCCGGTATTTAGCCAGAAATGACTTCTACAATGTCTATTATGTCTCAGATTGGCCTGACCGCTTGTCCCAGACTGAGATTATTGTTCAGCAAGGGGACATAAAAACAGCAGATATTGTCAAAAAAGTCCTGGGACTAGGTAGAGTAGAAGCATCCTCTACTGGTCATCTCAAATCTGAGCTGACGATTCGAGTCGGTGAAGATTGGTTAGAGAGGGAGTTTTAGGCTTTAAGTTTTAAGGAGTCAGGTTGACAAGTGATTAGGGTGATTTGGCGACGCTTATTGGGACTAATTTTAGTTCTGGTTATGGCTTGGCTATGGGTGCTTTTATCGGCTACTCCTGCCTATGCTCAGGAGAATACAGTAAATCATGCCCTTACGGATTTGAGTTATCATGACTATTCCAATCAGAATTTAGTTGGTGGCGTATTTGCAGGCGCTGAAATGCGAGGCACAAACTTCCAAGGTGCTGACCTGAGTGGATCTATCTTCACCAAGGCCAATTTATTGAAAGCCAATCTCGAAGGTGCAAATCTGACCAATTCTTTGGCAGATCGGGTATTTTTAGACCAAGCTATTTTGACCAATGCTATTTTGACCAAGGCAATTATGAATAGCACCAGGTTTTACGATGCCGAGATAACTGGTGCTGATTTTACTGATGCCTTGATTGACCGCTATCAGGCTAAACTGATGTGTAAGCGTGCTACTGGGGTAAATCCTGTAACTGGTATCTCCACACGGTATAGTTTAGGCTGTCGCTAGGCTTAAGGAGTTGAGTTGGGCTAAGGGGTTCCAGAGCAGGATGTCTTGTAATAATTGCTGATAACCAGCCACATTGGGATGGAGACCATCTGGAGATAGGTGTTGGAAGCACCAATCATAACCACGGGACGTCCATAAATCAAAAATGTCCAGATAGGGAATTTGACGCTTCAGACACGCAAGGCGAGTTGCTTCTTTGTAGTAGTACTGGTCAGCATGAGTGTAGTAAAAACAATCGAGAAAGGGCATTTTCCTTTCATCAACTGGTACCATGCCCACAAATAGCACTGGACAGAGTTGCTGAGCTAGCTCAAGCAGATTGGCTAGTTCTTCCTGGAAACTCTCAAAATTAGTAAAATTCTTGCCATCGGGACGTCCTAAACGGGCTGAATCGTTAACGCCCACCGATAAAATAATGGCATCTGGTACACGGTTTCTGAGTTCACCACGACTGCGAAATTCATGTTCTAGTCGCTTGTGGACTTGGGTAACCCCATCACCCCGAACTCCCAAATTGTAGAGTACATGACCAGGACTATCGGGTAACATCCACTGACGTCGCAGTCGCTCTACCCAGCCGCCACCTTCTGGATCTCCAAATCCATAGATCAGACTATCTCCGAGGACAACGAACTTCAGGGGAGTTCTTTGAAGCTGATGGAATGACTCAAAGCTAGGAGCGGCAAGTGTTTGCATAGACAAGATTTATTTGGTCAGATAATTGTTAACAACTCGACACACTCTTGATAGCTTAGCAATGGTATGATTTTTTGTATATGTAAAAGGTACATCTACCACAGGAGTCAATCTAAGTACTCTGACCCCTAAGGTAGCCCATCAATGCGATCGCATCGGTGCTGCGATACTATTGAGAGATACCATGTACAGACCCCATTTACCAAAAATTTTGGGTTTAAAGCCCCGTCCTTCTAGGACGGCTTTTGATTGAAACAAGAAAAAACTTAATATTATACACGAAGTTTGTTGTATAATTAAGATAGGTACAGGCGGCAAAACCGTTGGCTCAGCCGGGAGAGAGACCCGTCACTGATTGACCATAAAGGAGTAATGCCTAGAGGGTAAGGAAAGTCCTCTTAAAAAACCTAATCGTCAATTAACAGTTGGCGTGTGAACCCAGAAAAATCACTATGCACGATAAGCAAGGTACGGTGGGGTTAGAAGTTACCGTAATCAGAGGGTCGCCTTTAAGGGTTACAGGCTATGCATAAAAGGGTTAAAACTTTTTTATTAAGGCTCCACTCTTCTAAGGTTTCGTCTCCGGCACACCGAAACCTGAGCAAAGGAAGAGAAACAGACTTTTTAAGGCACTTCCAATAAGTACTTAAACGCCTAAGAAGAACTGCCCTCTGGGTCTGTCGTGAATTGACTGGGAATTTGGTCTTGAACGGATTTGCGGGTTTTGTACTGTCCCATTTTTGGCAGAGTCAAAGATAGGAACTCGGCGGTTTAAGGCGGTTCGTTGATCTAGGAATCCCCGCTATGCGCAAGGCGGAGAGTGTCAAACATAAGTAGGCTGGGATAGTTTGGTAGAACTTCCCAGCCTTGGTTAGATATATAGTTTCGGTATAGTTAGTAGATGAGGTATAGATAGTACAAATTCACTGTTCTTTCTTATTATTGTCATACATAGCAAGCAATGTAAGTAGCAATCACGCAACTTCACAAATTCTTTCACTTTTTGATGGTATATTATTAACCTCAAGAAAAGTTTTATGACTTGTATCAGGGGTAACCCCTAGTTTAGGAGTGAAGTATGCTAGGGTAGAGGGGGCGATACTGATTTTAACCAGAAATAGCAAAACCTGATAAACCTTATGCTGCACAAAAGCTATAACTTTGATTCAATGGACATTCTGCAACGGACGGAGCAGCTAGTAAGTGCAGCTTCTAATCGTTATCGGATCACTGTACAAGTGGCCAGCCGTGCCAAGCGCCGTCGCTTCGAAGATTTTGAAAGTCTAGATGAGCCATCCATGAAGCCAGTGCTGCGAGCAATTGTTGAGATGTCTGATGAATTGACCCAGCCAGAGATTATTGCGGACTAAGCTATAGTGCTGAGTGAGTCAGGGGGTAAGGGCGTCAGGGGCAAGAGTAGTTCATTCCCTAGTTTCATCTTAAGGTTGTGTCGGAATGTTCCATAGCCGTATCGAAGCAATGTACAAGACTAATGGAATTAAACTAGCGCTAGGTTTAGCTCTTACCACTTTGACGAGTGGTTTACTATTGCTGTGGGAATCCCACGACCAAGGGTCCGGTGTCTTCCAGCTCCTAGGAGCACAGCCTGCTGTCGCCCAGTTTTTTATTCCCCCTGAGCTTAGCAAGGTAGTATATCAGCGTTTACCGGATTTACCACAAGAGAACCAATACATTAGTAAAGAAAGCGGTGAAGTAGCTGCCAATAATACCCTGGTTAACCGCTTAATTCGGTATCACGTCTATGGTAAAAAACGGTTGCCCAATTACCGTTTTGATTGGAAATTGACCATGGCTGACTATCTAGGTGCGTACGATTACCTAGTCGCATCCCAGTATCCCAGTGGGGATACCTTAACCGAAAATCCCATGGAAGGGGATATTGCAGCGATAGAACAATTAACTCGTGCCGAACGGGATGCATTAGTAAGCGTTTTAGTCAACATATTCAATCCCAATCGCAGTGAAACTGTGGCACCAGAGTCGAGCACACAACCATCACCTGCCACACCATCACCTGCTACAACCTCCAATCCTACATCACCTGCCACAACCTCTAATCCTAGAAGAGGAGTATCTTTACCTCAACCAGGAGATGCTCAGTTACTCAAACCTAATTGACTTGTTGGTGAATTGGGCAGAATCAGGTTTATGGAACGTCTGGTTAAACATGGAGAAGGCTGGCGTATTGGTTGGGATCCTGAGGCTCCTAACTATAAAGGTTTAGTGGGTGGTGAGGACTGGGCATTTGAGCTAACGGAGTCGGAGTTGAATGACTTTTGTCGCTTGTTGCTGCAATTAGCTCAGACTATGAGTGAGATGGCAAGTGAGTTGATGGATGAAGAGAAAATCACTTGCGAAGCAGAAAGCGATTGGCTATGGATGGAGGTAGAGGGCTATCCTTCCGCTTATACGCTACGGTTGATTTTGAATCAGGGACGCTGTTGTGAGGGGAGCTGGGTGGCAACAGCGGTTCCAGGGTTGCTAGCAGCAGCTAAGTCTGTGAAAGTATTTTAGTTTGGTTGTTCAAATCTCGAATAGTGTGGTATAGTAAATAAGGTTTTCCGGGGCGTAGCGCAGCTTGGTAGCGCACCACTTTGGGGTAGTGGGGGTCGTGGGTTCAAATCCCGCCGCTCCGATTCATTGGCTATATATAGTCAAGGTATAGAGAATGGTATGGGGCTTCGTTCAGAATTGAGGCGGAGCCTATAGACAGACATAGCCTGTTCTCTAGCCTGTTCTTGTGGAAAAAATTATTTATCTTGAAATAGTTTACCAATGTGGTAAACTATTAGTGTGAGTATAGGTATTAATGTCAGTTTCGCATATCCAAAACTGAAAAAGCTATGTGAGCAATCATCAGCTCAAAAGCAATTAGGAGCAAAAGCAGCACAAAAGCTCAAAAGGCGATGATCAGATTTATTCGCAGCCAAAGCGGTCACGGAGTTAGTGGCAGCAAGACCTCATGCCGTGCAGTCCCATAAATTAGGCAAAAGCTTTTATCAGAAATTTTCTAATTTTAAACACCTATTTGCTCTCGACCTACATAAACGAGTTCGTTTAGTATTCCAAGCTGATGTTGAACCGTTGC
This sequence comes from Moorena sp. SIO3I6, assembly GCF_010672095.1. Taxonomy (NCBI): domain Bacteria; kingdom Bacillati; phylum Cyanobacteriota; class Cyanophyceae; order Coleofasciculales; family Coleofasciculaceae; genus Moorena; species Moorena sp. SIO3I6. Next base: position 42,937 of record NZ_JAAHHU010000006.1, read on the forward strand.
CCTTGAAGGCAGATGAAAGCTTGGATTGGTCAAAAGTTAATCAGCTTTGTATTCTATTTGTGGAAGATTATAATGACTAATTCTAACTATACCTTTGAACCGGATTGGGTCTCTCCTCCAGGAGAGACAATTGCTGATTTGCTGGAAGAACGAGATTGGACGCAAGCAGCTTTGGCAGACCGTTTGGGCTATACTCCTAAACACCTTAGTCAGCTTGTTAATGGTAAAGCACCTATTACGAAAGATACCGCAGTGAAGCTGTCACGGGTATTAGGAAGTACAGAGGGGTTTTGGCTCGAACGAGAAGCTCAATATCGTGCTGCTTTAGCAAAAATCGCAGAAGCTGAACGTCTTGAAAGCTGGGTAGATTGGCTCGACGAATTTCCTGTAAAGGAATTGCAGAAAGCAGGACAAATTAGTGACTGTCGTTTGGATTCAAGAAATAAGCCTCGTGTTGTGCAAGAGCTGCTTCAGCTGTTTGGAGTGGCTTCTCCTGATCAATGGCGAGCTTGTTATGGTAACCTAGCGGTGTCTTTTCGACGTTCTCGTACTGGACAGGATAATACCGGTGCCATCACAACTTGGATGCGCCTTGGTGAAATCAAAGTAGAGAAGTTAGATTGTCCCCAATTCAACCGCGCCAAGTTTGAGAAAGCGGTTCAGGAAATTAGAAAATTGACAGTACTACCACCAGAAGATTTTCTACCACGTCTTCAACAGCTTTGTTTTGAGGCTGGAGTGTTATGGGTGTTAGTGGAAAAAATCCCAGCTGCGGGGGTTAGTGGGTTAGCAAGGTGGTTAAATCCTCATCGACCTCTGATTCAGATGTCTCTTTATGGCAAAACTAATGACCGTTTCTGGTTTACTTTTTTCCATGAAGCTGCTCATATTATTTTGCATGATAAAGAAGAGAAAAATGCTATTTTTCTAGATGAGTGGAATCAGGGAGAAAAACTAGAGTCAGAGCAAGAGCGCGAGGCTAATGAACAGGCGCGAGACTGGTTGATTCCTGCTGAATATGAAGAAGAATTGTATTATATTCATTCTAAGGAAAAAGTAAAAGCTTTTTCAGATAAGTTAGGAATTCATCCTGGAATTGTTGTTGGTCGTTTGCAGCATGAAGAAAAAATACTCTATAATCAGATGAACGATTTAAAGCATAAATTAACTGCTGATTTAATTCAGCAGCTATACCAACCTAATAATCAGGGACCAAAGGATAGTGCTCAGACAGGATTAGATGCTGATAAAAATCAATATAATGAGTCAGATTATGAAAATTTGCTTCAGTATATTACTGACAATTTAGATAAAGAATGTAAACGATCTCTGGGAGAGTTTAGAGGGATTGCACCCAAATTGTTAGAAGGTCAAGATGCTCAAGAATGGGTCAATAACCAGCGTGATCAATGGGCAGAAAGGGAAAAAGTCTGGAGATAAACAGAGTGATATTAGATGAGGCATTAGAGGGAGTTAAGACTATTTTTCTTGATACTTCTCCAGTGATTTATTATCTAGAGAATCATGCTGTTTTTGCCGATGTAGTACAAGGGGTAATCAATAAGTTAGATGGGGGAGAGTTACAAGGAGTAATTTCTCCGGTGACGTTGGCTGAATGTTTGGTCAATCCTTTGAAGAATCGCGATCAGAAGTTACAGCAAGATTATGTTGATTTTCTCCTGCGTCATAAGTCAATTAGGATGGTACAAATTGAAACAAAAATTGGAATTTTAGCTGCACAGTTACGAGCAAAATATAGTTTAAAACTGCCTGATGGGTTTCAGGTTGCCACGGCGATAAGAAGCGGGTGTGAGGCTTTGTTGACGAATGACGACCAATTCCGGCGCGTTTTTGATTTACAGGTGTTAGTAGTTAAGGATTTTGTGACAGGGAATATTTTGTGATGGGTGAGGGGAGGTTAAAACGTGGGTGGCTTGTGTGGCGTTCGGTAGCCCTCAAGCTCCTGAAGTTCGGGAATATAAGGGCTATGGAGTTGTTTAATTTAATCGGAGTAGTGCGATGAAGCGTTTCGGCAAAGCCGACGCTACGCGAACGCAAAGCGTGGCCTACGGCCTCAGCTTCCGCGCTTATGCGATCGCACTCAGTTCTTCAAAAATTGGACAAGGGTTGGTATCTTTGGAGAAGCGATTAGCCCAAAGGGCTACGCTACGCGAACGCATTTTAAATTAATCTCCATAAAAGTCTTCATCTAATAGCTGTTCAATTGTAAAAGGACATTGATTGGGATAGTCTTCAGGGTTGGGCTTACGAATGCCAAAGCTGGCTTTTTTACCTTCTTTTATAGCTAACCTTCGAGCATCTTGATAAGCTTTAGCGATCGCGTAGCGTAGCCCTTTGGGCTAATCGCTTCTTCTAAATAACGTTTAAATGAAGGACTGTCTTGTAAATCTTTTTGGATACGAAACCGATGTTCTGTGACTGAACTATACCAACTTCCTTTCATGGACTCAGCAGCGTCAGTTTGAACCATTATTTTGAGTAAATGGGCAATCAAGATGGTTAAATTGCTAATGAAGGCTCGCTTTTCAGCCTTTCCCATGTCCTCTAACTCAAGCAGCAAATTATCCCAATCAATTGCCGATAAATTTCTGGCTTTTATTTGTTCAACGAGGATTTCTCGCCAACGGTTAAAATCTTGTTCATACATAGTTTTTTATCAGTTAAAATTAGGCTTTATACCAACAATAAATGAACCGATTTCAAAGTAGTATTATTATACCATTAAAGTTGTATTTTGGGTGAAACGATAGTTAAACCCAACACAGGATCATGTAAATCTCATCAAGATTTACCGTAAAGTACATCGCACTATCCTAATAGTTTGTCAGATGCGGCCTGTGTTCCTTTCCCTCTTCCCAATAAGCGCCGCCACATCACCTGTATAATTGAGTTAATCTCAGTAGTTTCCTCTTCTGACTTCCCTACTCCCTACTCCCTACTCCCTACTCCCTAGCAGGAAATTACCTTATCCAATTGATAACTGCGTAAGCATTCAGCCGTCAGCATTCAGCCGTCAGCCGTGAGCTAAAAGCTCACGCGTGCGCGTTCAGCTTACGTAACAAAGATTAAACGAATGCTTACTTGTTTTATTTAAAAGCTCAAAGCTCAAAGCTCTCAGCTTTGAGCTTTGAGCTGAATGCTTACGATAAAAAGCATACATACCAGGGTACAGAGCAATGTCTATTCCAGAAATTAGCCAGGAAATTATTCGTTCTTATACCAGTAGCCAATCTTGGCAAAGAGGAAAAGCTTATTATCACGATGGCCATGTTATAAGAGTAGTTCAACGGGGGAAATTAATTACAGCAGACGTTGAAGGTAGTGATATTCGCCCTTATCAAGAGGTGCGACCCGTGGCGAATTTAATAATTAGATGCGGAAAGCGCACCTATTAATATTGGTTTTGAGGAAGAGGAATTAGACACAGGTTATTGTAGTTCTAGGATTATGGAGGCTACTGCCAACATATTAACATTATTAGTATGCTTGCATAAACCAGAACTAGTTGAACAGCGTCCTAGTTTAGAGTAAATTTTAGATCGCCTTAATGAAGTTCAGACACAAAATTTAATTCACGAGTTAGTAGCTAATAACCCTCAATTAATGGATGATATTGAGTATTTTGCCGATCGGGTTGCGCCACTATATGTAATTACATCATCTCCAGAAACCCTCCCCCAACGGGAGATGGGGAGATGAGGGAGATGGGGGAGATGGGGGAGATTTTTATTAAGGGTATAGCAGTCGAAGTAAAGCTTAGGACATATTTCTTTTCCCAGCTGTTGGAGCTCCCAGCTGTTGAAGCTCCCAGCTGTTGAAGCTCCCAGCTGTTGAAGCTCCCTTTAAACCAAAATACTATGTCCTAAACTATATTTCAGTTGCTATAATTAGCCTCACATGATATAAGCACCTCAAGTAGAACCTCAAGTAGCGCATTAGCTGATACGCGACACGCTGATAGCTTACATTAACAATTACCTTTTGAATTTAGCAATGCCCAAAATAGCTTTCCTGCTACTGGGCTACTTGGCTAAGCTGACTTGCAACTCCAGGCAATTCCGACCATTGACCTGTAAGCGATACTCCACCCGATCCATTAGTCGATGGATAATTAGCCAGCCATAGCCGTTTTCCTGTAAATCACCTGGATTCGGTGGTTTATAAGAGGATGGGTCAAATCCTTGACCATAGTCCCAAATCTCCAGAGCAATATCCCGTTCTTTGAGTTCTAGGCGAATCAAGATCGGTAAATTCGGTTGATCGCGATGAGCATGACGAACTACGTTAGAGTAAGCTTCCACTAACACCAATCGCAAACGATTGGATAGACTAGGCCAATCAACACGATTTCCGAGTTCAACCTGCAAAATCCCCATAAACCAGTTTTCGACAATGCTCAAAAACTTGAGGTCACTCGGTATCTGTAGTTCTGTTTTCATCCACTACAATACCTCCAGAGATACTAGGGTTTGGTCGTCTTCCTGAATCGGGTTGGTACGCTCTCGAATCCGAGCTAATAAATGACTCAGGTCAAAGGGAGCAGGCTCCTGAAGCAGAAGCTCCCAAAGACCGGATGACTCAAGCCTAGAACTGGTGCTGGTTGACCCATCGGATGAAGAACCTGTCACTGGATTCACTGGATTCAGGGTTGCTTCCGTAATTCCATCACTTGTTAGTAGCAGGATGCTACCTGAATTTAATCTTAAATGTCCTGATTCCGCCTGCCAAATTGGCAAAATTCCTAAGGGAATACCCCTAGCCTGAAGGTAAGTCGGCTCTGGAGTTTTTGACTCTGAGTGTTGTTGGACTACTTGGTGATCAGACCAAACCATAGGATAGGTATGACCAGCATTAGCGTAAACCAACTGTTGCTTGTCAGGGGTATAACGAGCCAAGACCAGGGTAATAAAACAGTTGGTATGATAGAGGTCATCTGACATGATGTGGTTAAGATTTTGGATCACTGTTTTTGGGTCTGGTGATGTTTCTTGAGCAAGTTCCCGTCGTAACATCGACATGGCACTGGTCATAAGTAAGGCAGCAGGTACCCCTTTACCGGACACATCTCCCACTGCTAGCCATATATCTCCTTGGGGATGAACATAGACTTCAAAAAAATCCCCACCAATCTGTCGCGCTGGGGTGCAGTGAGCTTGCACTCTCACCTGTTCCATCTCTGGCCAACTCTGACGCAGCAAATTATTCTGAATCTGGCGAGCTACATCTAGTTCATCCCGCATCTGCTGAGCCTGTAACTGGGTGCGTTGGAGTAGTTTTGCCTGAGAAATCGCTAACGCTGCTTGTTTAGCAACGGCTTCTATCAGCTGGATATCTTCTTTATTCCAAGACCCTTCACTCCCTTGCTGGTAGAGACACAACACCCCTAAGATCTGTTGTTGGTCCGGTAGGGGAACGATCAAATGCACCGAATTCTGACCATCCCTTGTTTCTGGCCACGACTTAGTCTCGGGTTTATCTAATACCTGTTGTATCATCAAATCAGGATTAGGGATATGAGGTGTATTGCCATCCCCAGAAACCTTGTAGGTGAAACATTCTGGTGTGAGTTGGTTGAACTCTACCGGTCGCAGGATACAACCGGTAGCATCAAAGGCTTGACCCATGGTGGTCACTACCTTTTGCAGTAGACTACTATAATCTAGGGATTCTCGAATTGCCGTTGTCACCATATTGAACAATTCTTCCCGTCGTAAGGCCCGAGAAAGTTCCCTGGTTCTTTTTTTTAGCACTTGGTAAGTTTCCGCAGCTTGTCGCACCACTGCTTTTAGTTCCTCACCCTGCCAAGGCTTTGTGATGTACTTATAGACCTGACCTGAGTTAATTGCTGCCACCAAATCTTCTATATCTGTGTAGGCAGTCAACAGGATGCGAATTGTATCTGGAAAACGCTCTACTGTCCTGCTTAAGAATTCTGTTCCATTCATTCCCCCTAGGCGCTGATCTGAGATAATAATCGCCATCTCTCCTTCGGTGTCCAAAATATCTAAGGCGGTTATGGCATCATTAGCTCTGAAAACTTGAAATTTTCGGCGGAAGGTTCTGTAAAGTAGATCTAAGTTGTCAGACTCATCGTCTACTACCATCAATTTGAGTTTGTCTTGATTTCCCTGACTCATCACTAATTTTGCTTGGTAAGGGGAAAACCGAAAACTCCTGTGATTTTACCCACGGGCAGGAGGCTTTCCCCTTTGAGTTTAGCTTGGAGTTTCTGTATGTCCCTAGAGTCCACTGTTGGCGAAGTCGTCATTAAGCAAAACCTTGAACAGTTTCTCCTAGTGCTGTCGGTGTCTTTGAGTGTGGCAACCCTATCTAGGATTTTTTCCTGGTTCCGTAAAATTCCTTACACCCTATTACTGGTAATTGTCGGGTTAGGGTTGGCTTTTGTGGATGTCCGACTGGTTAACTTATCACCAGAACTGATTCTGGAAATTTTCCTACCCCCCCTACTCTTTGAAGCCGCTTGGAATATCCGCTGGCGGGACTTACGACGGGATTTGGTACCGGTGAGTCTATTTGCGATCGCTGGGGTAATTATTTCCGTAGTTGGCATTGCCTTTGCTATCAATCAGCTGACAGGACTACCCCTGACCATTGCTTTATTGGTTGGAGCTAGTCTTTCTGCAACTGACCCAGTTTCGGTTATTGCTCTATTTCGGGAATTGGGTGCGGATAAACGGCTGAAAACTCTGATGGAGGGGGAAAGCCTATTTAATGATGGGGTAGCAGTGGTTGCTTTTAGTTTATTAGTCGGACTACCCCTAGGACTAGAAGAATTTTCCATTGCCACTAGTGTTGCCCGTTTCTTAGGGTTTGTGGGGATTGGGATTGGCATCGGTTGCATCATTGGTTTTGGGATTTCCTACGCCACCCAACGCTTTGATTTACCCCTGGTGGAGCAATCCCTGACCTTGGTTTCTGCTTATGGCACTTATTTAATTGTGGAGGAACTAGGGGGATCCGGTGTGATTGGGGTAGTCACCGTTGGGGTGATCTTGGGCAATTTTGGCTCCCGGATTGGTATGAACCCCCGTACCCGGTTGATTGTGTCTGAGTTTTGGGACTTTTTAGCCTTTTTTGTGAACTCGATTGTCTTTCTACTGATTGGTGATCAAATAAAGATAGCTAGTTTAGGCCAAAATATCCACTTAATTGCGGTTACTATCTTGGCTGTACTACTGACGAGAGCGATCGCAATTTATGGTTTGGGCGCATTCAGCAATATCTTGGTCAACTCTCAAATTGGTTGGCGGGAACAAACTGTCCTATGGTGGGGTGGCTTGCGAGGTTCGGTTTCCATTGCTCTGGCCTTAAGTGTGCCAGTTGTGTTAGAAGGACGGCAAGATATTATCGAAACTGTGTTTGGCGTGGTACTGTTTACCCTGCTAGTCCAGGGGTTAACCACCCGATGGTTTCTCGAAAAGTTAAATTTAATTGGTGACCAACCCCTACGTCAGCAATATTCGGAAGTTCTTGCCCGTCGCATCGCCCTGAATCGGGTCAGAAATTATCTTGAGGAGGGCTTAAAGACCACAGAAATCGATTCCGACCTGTGGCGCTATCAAACCAAACTTATCGATACCCAACTGACAACGATTAACGATGAAATTGAGGAGTTACGGAGTAACAACCCTCAACTCCAAACCCTTGACCTTGAGCAACTTCAAGAAACCATGTTAGATATTGAAGCCGATACCTACGCCGAATTTATTCGTTCTGGACGGCTCAATGAAAACCTTTCGCCCATTATGCAGCAGGTACTTATTGAGGCAGATCAGAAAACCATTGATATTGAGGGTGTGAGCTAATTGTGGAATGATTAAAGGTAATTTAGAACAGTTTGGGGCGAGAGGGTCGCTAATTGGCAATTTAATTGAAGGCTTGCTGGCTCTAAGTACAGTAATTGTTTTTGTGTTTAGCACCTGGCCTGTGGTAATGGGAATTTAGCAACTTGTTAGTAAAGATGATCGAGCATATTGTTTTGTTCAAGTGGAAAGAAGACGCTTCACCGGATGCGATCGCATTGGCTATAAATGGAATCCTGGCCCTGAAAGACCAAATTCCTGGGATTGTAGAACTTTCCTGTGGAGAGAACTTTTCCCCCCTCAGGTCTCAGGGATTTCAGCATGCTTTGAGAGTGCAACTTCTCGATTGCGACGCTCTGAGTACCTATGCCGATCACCCAGTCCACCAGGCAGTAATCGAGAAGTATATCAAACCTATCCTAGGAGACATCATCGCAGTGGATTACGAAGTTTAGTAGCCTCAAGGATAGAGCACAGGAACTGAGGGGGTGACCGGGTGTGGGGTGACTCATAAGGGTAGGTTTTTTAGAAAGGGGCGAGTAGGTACTTTGATTACGTATAAATTCCTCAAAATATGTATCAAAATACACAATAGTTTCCGGGATAATTCTCCCCATTTCCCGCTTTTCCCGATTCCCGACTCCCGATTCCCGACTCCCGATTCCCGACTCCCGACCCAAATGTAAAAAACCTACCCCTGTGAGGTGTGGGGTGACCGGGTAGCTGTACACATAAATCCAGAAGCGATGCAGAGGTGCGACCCGTGGCGAATTTAATTCGCCTACGGAAAACGCACCATTACGGTCTTGAGGGAAATCCCCATGAGCAAGTGCATTAAGACAATGATTGCCTTAGTTCCAAAAAAAGTTTTCCCTACACCCTAAACCCTACACCCTAAACCCTACACCCTAAACCCTACACCCTAAACCCAGTAAGGCTAACAAGGTAGCTTGTCAACCCATCAGTTATTAGTCTTTGGGTGGTATGTCTCCTGCCTGCTGAGCTTTTTTAATCGCTCGTTTGAGAATTAGTACTGCCATTTGGGACAAGGAGCGCTCCTCGGCATCTGCCAATCGTTGAAGCGCTTCTTTGTCTTTTTCTTCCATATAGAGGGTTACGGTTACTTTAGCCATATGATTAACAATAATTTTTACTCTAGGTTTTTACCCAAATAAACATAAATTAACACAAATAAAAAGAAACTATATGTTATTCCATAAATTGTAATGGAAAGCTTTCTGCACACCCAATCGATAGGTAGCTTTCCCCCTAATATCAAGTCTGGTTGAATACCCATAATTAAGGGAGCCGGGCGCAGGGAGGGTGGGAAGTGTGGGAAGTGTGGGGAGATGGGGAGATGGGGAGATGGGGAGATGAGGGGTGATGGATGATCAGACGGGAAGCTTTGACAAGTGTTATACTTAGTGTTATAGTTAAAAAGATTGCTGGTGTAGCTCAGTTGGTAGAGCAGCTGATTTGTAATCAGCTGGTCGCGGGTTCGAATCCTGTCACCAGCTTATCAAAAATAGTTATGTGTGGCGTTTGTGATAGCTATGAGGTAAACAGATTTTTTTACCTATTCCCTCTTACCTGCTCCCTACTCCCTGCTCCCTGCTCCCTAAAACCCAGGACTCTGTACCTCACCCAAATCAGAATTGCTATAAAACAACTAGGAATTTCTAGTAACTTCGGGCGTTATCAGCACCCCTTAATTCTGTATTTCCAACTGTTCTAGGTCACCAGGGGTATTGCAGTTAAAAAATAGCCTAGTGTCACTGACTAGCAACTCCTGTACTGGATGCTGGGCCAACCAACGCTGAAATGACCGTCCCCCTTGATTGATAAACTCAGTGAGACTCGGTAGACACTGGCGTCGGTAAAAACCGCACAGGGGTTCCCAGCCCTTGGGGTTCCTTGGCAATAGTGCTATCGCGTAGCGTGACCTTTGGTCAATCGCATTTTCCCGAGTCTGCTCCAACTGCTTGAGCCAACCTTGCACAACCTCTGCTCTTAATTGGGGTAAATCACAAGCCAGTAACAGTACCCAATCTGTTTCAACATGAGCTAATCCTTGAGCAAATCCTACCAAAGGACCATGAGGTGTGGTCTCTTCTGGTAACGGCACTTCCCGAATGACACGACAAGTCTCAGGTAAGATATCCACGTATCGTTCTGGCCAGGGAGTGACGATATAGACTTGACCAGAGACTTGACCAGAGACTTGAGCAATACAGCTGAGGGCAACATCAGAAACTCTGCGCAGTAACGGGACACCCTCAACCAGAATCAAGGCTTTATCCCTACCCATACGAGAGCTTAGCCCTCCTGCAAGGACAATCCCTGAGAGGGCTAAGTCGTAATTAGTATTTGGTATAGCGCTGCCCATGGCTTGGTCAGGAACAGACAAGAATTCCAGAACGTAGACTCGGAGACTCCTCAAAAAAGATTGCCCCTCGTCCCTTTAGGTCATCCTTGATATCCTTAGAAATTCCGAAGTTATCTCCAAACTGAGTACTGTCTACTCGAGATACTCTTAAACCGTCATTAATCGGGATAATCCGGTATAAAACGGTCAAGGTGCAATTTATTGTTGCCTGAGGGAGGAGTGGTAGTCAGCAATTGGAGTTAAGCCTTCCACTCATCTTTCTAGGTGAGTGAGATGGCAAGGGAGTTGATGGATGAAGAGAAAATCACTTGTGAAGCAGAAAGCGATTGGCTATGGATGGAGGTAGAGGGCTATCCTTCTGCTTATACCCTACGGTTGATTTTGAATCAGGGACGCTGTTGTGAGGGGAGCTGGGTGGCAACAGCGGTTCCAGGGTTGCTAGCAGCAGCTAAGTCTCTGAAAGTTTTTTAGTGTAGTTGTTCAGATCTCGAATAGTGTGGTATAGTAAATAAGGTTTTCCGGGGCGTAGCGCAGCTTGGTAGCGCACCACTTTGGGGTAGTGGGGGTCGTGGGTTCAAATCCCGCCGCTCCGATTCATTTCAGAAATCGAGTATAATCGTCAGACACAATTTGTCACTGTTGTCTGATTAATTTGGTATGATCTCGACAAAATATAGGGCTACGGGCAAAGCAAAAAGCAAAAGGCAAAACTCCACAATGACAGCTTAGGTGCGCTTTCCCCATTAAGAATTGCTTTCCCTATTAAGAATTAAATTCGCCACAGGTCGCACTTTCTGAGCTTGTATTAATGTCCTAAGCTTAATGGGTAGTGCAATATCACTAGTTTTACAAAATTATCAAACAATGAACTACGACACAATTACTATTGATACTTGTATTTTTCGTCAATATAATTATCAGTTTAAATCAGGGATGCTTGCTAAGTTAAATCAGTTTAAAGATACGCAAATAAAAATTTTAATCTCAGAAATTGTGGTACATGAAATATCTGAACATCTTAAACAAAAGATACATGAAACCAAACAAAAACTTGAGAAAGCTCTGAAAGATTGTTCAAAAGATTTAATGATATCCGAAGAAATAATTTTTCAGGTAAAAGAAACTCTACTACCCAAAAGTAACGATGAAGATTTAATAAATAAAAAAATTGAAAATTTTTTAGACAAAACTGGAAGTCAGATAATTTATGTCAATGACTAGAATCCGTTAGATAAAGTTTTAACTAATTATTTTGAAAAAAAACCTCCATTTTCACAAAAAAAGAAAGCAGAATTTCCAGATGCGTTAGCTCTAGTTTCATTGGAAAAATGGGCAGAAAAGCACAATAAAAAAATTTTAGCTATCTCTACTGATAAAGATTGGAAAGATTATGCAAGTAATTCAGAGTATATAGACTGTATTGAGAAGTTAGCTGATTTTTTAGCTCAGTATCAGGAGCATAAAAATAAAATTGCTATTGCTTTTTGTAAACAATTGACACAAGTTTTTTTAGCGGGAGATACTGAAAACACCCTTAAGGAATGGATAAAATAAAATATAAGAGATGAAATTTTAAATTTAGATCTATTGCCAACATGTAATCATTCATACCCTTATTGTACACCAGATTCATTTGAACTTGATATAAATAGTATCGAAATTGCTCACGATAAACCTGTAAAACTAATACAGTTACAAGATGAAATCTTATCTATTCAAATCATATTTATAGTTNGCAACTGTCCCTCTGCTTCTCCAAACTCATATAAACAATCACAAATTGATGGAGCTGTATTCCCTAGGGTTAAGCCAGCACAAAAGGCGGCAATAAAACCATTGCCCCCCACTAATTCTGCGATCGCCTTTGGCGTGGCCTACGGCCAATCGCATAAGCGAATAACGACAGTCCTAATACCGATAAATCTTCAAAACTATGAGTAATCCACTTGCGGCGAGCACTCTCTGACACCAACCAACCGCCAATATAGCCAACTGCTACCCCAACGATTGGTCCGAGAATCACTTGCATAGCAGCAAAGCGAAACCAAAAGCTTGCTGTTCCCGTCCCTTCCATTGTTCCAGCTAAAGAGAGGAAAATTAATAGAATCGGTAAACAAATACCATCATTCAAACCACTTTCAACATTGAGGGATTGACGAATACAAATCGGAACACTCCGACTGCTGACCACCGCTTGTCCTAAAGCCGCATCAGTGGGAGCCAGAATTGTTGCCAAGGCCGCTGCTTCCCAGAATTATAACCTACCTCCAAGCAACAGTACTGCCAAAATTGTTCCTAGGATAATTGTCAGCGGTAGACCAATACCTAACAGACGTACTGGTAAATTGTACTCTCGACGCAACAGTTTAAGATTAATCCGAGAAGCATCAGTGAACAAAACCAGAATCAAGGTAAATTCAGCAATTATCCGAACAAACTCATGCTCTACGTCTAGATTCAATAAACCCAACAATGGCGGACTCAATAAAATTCCAAAGATAACAAAAGCCATCGGTGGAGTAATCACACTTTTCTCAATGCGCCCAGAAATTAAACCAAAGCCAAGGATAAATAGGGCAATAATCGCAAATAGTTCAGTGTTCATGAAATTATCTAAGTCCTGAGTGCGTCAGTGCGATAGCAAAGGGAATAGGGAACAGGGAACAGGGAATAGGGAATAGGGAAAAAAACCTGTGTACCTCATAGTTATGAAAAGCGCTGATAGCTGTTCGCGTAGCGTGCGCGTAGCGCATTAGCTGATAGCTTAAGTTACAAAAGTCTGCTTTTACCACCCAAGCCAATCAGCCAGATCACAACAAACAACCAGTGAATGACGACAGCTGTCCAGATGGAGCCACTTTTAATATAAGCAATAGTACAAATAATTCCCAAAAGTGTAGCTAGGAATAGAAAAATAGGTTTAAAAAATGTTTCCCGTGCCGCCGGATAGAAGGTGATAGCATTCAGAGGATGATAGATAACAAAAATGAATAAACTTACTGTAGACCAAGCGTATATTGAAATTAAGGAAGGGTTTTCTGAGGGATGAGGTAATAATAAAACCCGGAAAAATATCTCCTCAGCTATTGCTGGGGTAAACAGAGCAGTTATCATAATCTTTCCCACTAGATGCCAAGAGGTTTTGAAATTAACAGCATTTAGATCAGTTTTCCTGAATAAAGGAGATAATGGGGAATTATCAATAGTAAGTAAGTTCTGATCTAGTTGCAGAAAACCGTTCCGTAAACCAATCGGTAAAGCAATTAAACCATAGATCACAATTAAGATAACTACAATTACCCAAGCTTGACCATCAGGAAACGTTAATATCCCAGCAATCAAGCGCTCGGCAACTCTTTCAGCAAATTTGGCTGACATCTCCATAGTGACATCTCCATAGTGACATCTCTATAACTAGTAACATAAAGATGTTAATACGTAAGCATTAGCTGAATGCTTACATTCATACTCCCTTAAACCCAACTTCCATTTCTTTCATCGATTCTTCCACAATTACAGTATCAGTTTTATGAAGTTTGCGAGCAATACCAATTTGATTGAGCACAATGCCACAAATAATTACAGCACCACCAATATATTGAGCTATTGTTGGTACTTCTGAGAGAATCAAGTAAGCTGCTAAAATGCCCGCTACTGGACTAAACGAACTGGCCAGAGAAACATCGGATGCAGTAGTAGTCTTCAAACCCTTAAACCAACAGAGTTGACCCCCTACTACAATCACAGCTCCATAGAGGAGCATCCATTGCCAGACAAAGGGTGAGAAAACATTCATAAAGTGACCTACTCCAAATAACTTAATCACCACAACAAAGAAAATGACTGTACCTGTAGCAGTTCTGAACACCGTAAAGATGCCCAGAGGGATTTGGCGCAGCTTCACTTTACTAATAATCGTAGAAATTGCTAATGCGATCGCACCTGCTGCTGCCATCAATTCACCGACACCAATCCTAAAGCCTCCCGCCATAGTAATCATGTTTTCCTGCGGAGGCTGAAGCAAAATAGTCAGGATGACACCAATAAATGAAATAATCGCACCAGCTATCACCCAACGATTTACCCGTTCTTTGAGAAGTAAAACTGACAAAGCCAAAGCCAGAGGAGGCTCAATGCGTCCAATCAGCACTACATTATTAACAGCAGTGCGCTCAAGAGCGATAAATATCAGAGATGGTGCCAGTGCTCCTGACAAAACTGCGACACCCAGTAACCCTAACCAATCTGTTCCAGAGAGTTGTCTTAGGGCTCGAAAATTCCACTGTCGTCCATAAATAGCAATCAACGCTAGCAACGCGCAGAGATTGCCAACAAACAAAACATTACAGAAGGAAATAGGATTGTTACCATCAATTAAATTATCTGCACCCAGGTCAGTGAGCTTACGAATGACCGAATTCGCTGCTGCAAAAATTAGGATAGCGATCAATAAGTAACCACGCCCTGGAATCCGATTCAACCAATCTGTTATTTTAGCAATGAAACTTGACATAGACGTTGACAATAGCAAAGTTTAAATGACAGGGTAAGCGCAAGAATCAATAAGCCTAGGCTTATTGATAAAAAAACCGCGCCATTCTCAACAAATTAATTCTATTGCGAGTACAGTTCTACTAGATTATAGGGGTTTCGAGCCACGATCAACCGATATCCACCCAATCCACATTATGGGCAATTTTTTCTTGCGCTTACCCTGGTTTCAATGAATTATATCGTGTCCAGATGTACCATCGATTCAAAATGAGACACAGTTTATCTCATCAAGACGCATAACTGAGTCTTGTTGGAATTGTGACTTATAGGCGGCACGGATATCTTCAATAGCTTGCTCTGCCTTTGCAGAGCGCTTATAAAGGATCATCACCATACGGGACTCCTCCTGTATTGTCTTGTCTGTTTTAGCATCTCGCCATTGTCCTGATATTTTGTCAATGCTTAGCCCATCTGGAAATCGAGGGCTTATTACATTATCAAGGAACTTTTGCCATACTAGAGGTTCCACTTTTCCGCCACCAGGGATGTTTAAACCAAAATAGAGTTCAACCTTAGACATGGTTTGGCCTTCTACTGGACAAGATGATGATGCGAGATTGCTTTGAGGGAAAGTCAACAAAAATAATACAAAAATTACTACCACACAAATGAAGTTACTTAATGTTTTCATAGTTAGACAATGAGATCTTATAGCACTATAGCACCGTAGCACAATTTAACGTTTATTTATGCCCACCTACTTAATTGAGCCAGAGTTAGGTAATAACTATACCTGTAGGATAGGTTAATAACGCACCCTACCACTGAGGTCTTAAATAAAAGTATTGTCCATAAATCATTTAGAATCACTATAGTCAGCACATTGTTGGATCAGTTTTGCAATTAATCCAGTCCAACCATTTTGGTGACTTGTTCCAATTACTAAGCCACTATCGCCATGGAAATATTCATATAACAGAATTAAATTGT
The DNA here is from genome assembly GCF_010672095.1 of Moorena sp. SIO3I6. NCBI lineage: Bacteria > Bacillati > Cyanobacteriota > Cyanophyceae > Coleofasciculales > Coleofasciculaceae > Moorena > Moorena sp. SIO3I6. The sequence continues at coordinate 58,651 of NZ_JAAHHU010000006.1, forward strand.
GCCAATTCGGAGCAGTTTTAAATTCCTTAATTTTGCCATAAAGAGGACGATGACTGGATTGATTTTTATGGAAAATCCGAATCAGACGCCGGGATAGTTCTACAGAGACTTCCCCAAGGGTCATCAGATTACCTGACCCTGTAGGGCATTCCACTTTAAACGTATCTCCTAAATAGTAATGGAAGGTTTGCAAGGATTCAATTAAGAGATAGTTAAGGGGCATCCAAATCGGACCACGCCAGTTAGAATTTCCCCCAAATAACCCATTACTAGATTCAGCAGGTTCGTAGTCTACACGATGTTCATTATCATTGACATAAAATAGATAAGGATTATCCTTATGAAACTTAGAAATAGCTCTGATACCATAGTCACTTAAAAACTCATTTTCATCCAACAACTTGCTCAGAATGCGGCGGAATTTATCACTTTCTACCACTTTGCCAAGAGTCATATAACATAGAGCAAGCATCCGCTTTGCGCCTACTCCCTTAGTTTCCATACAAGCAACATTGCGTTTGAGATCAGGGCGATGTTGAATAAACCACTCCAATCGTTTTTTAAAACCCGGAAGTTTATTGAGCGTCTCTGGTTCTATAGTAGTGACGGCAAACAGAGGAATTAACCCTACCATGGAGCGTACTTTCAGGCGCAACTGTTCCTGATTAGGTAAGTGTAGCACATCATAGAAAAAGCCATCCTCTTCATCCCACAATTGCGTCTCATCTTCCCCAATATTATTCATAGCAGCGGCAATGTAGAGGAAGTGTTCAAAAAACTTAGTAGCAATGTCTTCATAGACAGGGTTTTATCACGCTAATTCTAGGGCAATAGTGAGCATATTAAGACAGTACATTCCCATCCAGCTGGTGCCATCAGATTGCTCAATATACCCGCCGAATGGAAGCTCTGAACTGCGGTCAAATACTCCAATATTATCTAATCCTAAAAACCCCCCTTCAAATACATTGTTGCCGTCGAAATCTTTGCGGTTAACCCACCAGGTAAAGTTAAGCAGAAGCTTTTGAAAGACCCGTTCTAAAAATTGGCGATCGCTTGTTCCATGGAACTGTTTTTATAGCTGATAAACTTGCCAGGTTGCCCACCCATGCACGGGAGGATTGACATCTGAAAAGTTCCATTCATAGGCGGGAATTTGCCCATTGGGATGCAAATACCACTCCCGCGTCATTAAGTCAAGTTGATTCTTAGCCAAATCTGGATCAATCATTGGTGACAGCTCCTACACTGACCCGTTGGGTGAGCGTGTAGGCTTCCCAGCCAATCCGGCCATCGCTTAGGAGGCGCTGGGCTTTAAGAACGGACTGCCCTGCCGCTCTGTTTCGTATATTGATCGCTGCATTATGATCACGATCGAGGCTGCAACCACAATGGGGACAATCGTGCCACCTTGTATGCAGCTTTTTGGTAACTTTTTTGCCACAATTGGAGCAATTCTGTGAGGTGTTTTGGGCACTTACCGGAACCGCCAACAAGCCAGCATTTTCGGCTTTGCTTGCCAGGATTGTCAGAAAGCTTGACCAACCCGCATCCAATACAGACTTAGCCAATCGGGACTTAGCCAGTCCCTTTACATTTAACTTTTCGTGAGCTACTACATCGTATTTTGACAGCAAATAATTGGCGGTTTTAAAGTGGAAGTCTTTCCGTTTATCCGCTACTTTTTTGTGCTGTCTACCAAGTTGCTTGATAGCCTTGAGTCTGTTGCTGCCTCCCTTCTTACGTCGAGATACCCTTTTCTGAATAACCTTCAATCTTTTTTGAGATTTTCGGTAATACTGAGGAATTTCTATTGTCTCTCCTTCCGAAGTAGTCAAAAACTCCTTAAGACCAACATCAATACCGACTATTGAGTCAGGATTAATGTCAGGTTTAACTTCAGGTACAGTTTTATCTTCTAGGGACAATACCAGATAATATCTATCACACTTTTTGGTGATCGAAGCTGTTTTTATTTTGAATCCATCAGGAATAGGGCGATGTAGTAAAACCTTGATTTTACCTATTTTAGGGAGGTTGATAAGATTGCCATCCAAACAACCTTCTTTCATTTGGGGGTAGGTAAAGGTGCGGTAGCGGTGTTGTTTCTTAAACCTGGGTTTACCACTCCGCTTCCCATTGCAATCCCCCTTAACAAATCTATCAAAAGCGTGCTTTACTCTTTTGACTACATCCTGAAGCACCTGGGAATGTATGTCCCTGTACCAAGGATGAGTATTCTTGAGATTGGGTAAAGTCTTTTTCTGGGAGTAGTAATCTGGATTGTCCCTTAATTCGGAAAGATGGCAGACAAGAGGACAAGCATTAATTGAACAGCGATTTTCCTCGTACCAACGAAACCGATCGGCCAACAAATAGTTATATTGAGCACACAGCATTGACAGCCAGTGATCTATCTTGGCTTTTTGCTGCTTTGTTGGTTTTAAGCGGTACTGGTACGCGATTCTCATTTGACTTGTTCTCTAGCTCATCGAGCTACTATTAGTATAATATACAGCTAGTCAAAGCGCTAGTCATAATGAAAACAATAAAAATTACAATTAGACTTACCGATTTCGAGAAAAGACAATTGGAGCAAGAAGCAAAACGGAGGGGAATGACTCAGTAATCAATACATACAATGAAGTTTTATAGCTCGTCTTCGTGATCCAAAAGACCCTGTGCAAAATTCATCCCACACTCATGCTGCGCATTGAGATGTGGGGCTTCTTTTGCCGGACAGCTAAGGGGATGCAGTGGAATGCCAAATCCCAGGCTGCAAACCAGGGATATTCCCATTTATCTGGCATAGAAAGAATATCTGCATTGTCGAGATGATTCCATTGGTGATTCCTGACTTTGAGACGTTCTGGTGGAGGTGGGGGTTGATTGGGGTCACCCTTGAGCCAGGTTTCTACGTTGTAGTAATAATACTGTTTACTCCACAACAGTCCTGCGAAGGCTTGACGCTGAATATTACGCTGATCATTATTAAGTCCGGATGGTGCGATCGCATGGTAAAACTGATCCGCTTCTGAGCGACGGGTGGCAATAATCCTTGAAAACTCACTGCCAAAGGGTTGGGGGATATTGGGAGCATCACTCAGCCACAGCTTAATCACCCGAGTCTCCCCAGCACCAATAGTAAATCGGTAATGGGGAGCCACTTTTGTGCCGACTCTGCTAGGATTGACGGCATTATTGTCACCCTGAACCACATAGTTATTAATGCCATCTTTAACATAGGCAGACTGATTCTCTACCCCAAACAAGCGCTGATAATTGGTTTCGTTATCAGTAACTAATAATTCTGGTGAACCCTCACAGTAAAACCACCGTTGTCCCAATGTGGGATGGGAGGCTTCCAGGACACTGAATTGGTGATCAGATTTAGCAACCTTGATTAAGGGCTTGGGAGAATTAGCATTCCAAGACCAAGTATTGCGGAACCAGAGAGTAGGTAGGATATGGAGAGTTTGAGGATCTGGTCCTCGATTAATCGCAGTAATTTGGATTAAAATTTGCTCCGCCGAGGCTTTGGCATACTCTAGGAATACATCATAGTAACGATTTTCCTGGAATATCCCTGTATCGAGCAGTTCAAACTCTGGTGCTTCCCGTCCCCGACGTTGGTTTTCCTGCACTAGCCAAGTATAGGGAAACTCAGCTTGGGGATATTTGTATAATCCCTTCATGTAGGAGTGGGTAGGAGTACTATCTAGATAGAAATAATACTCTTTAACATCTTCCCCGTGATTACCTTCAGTGCCCGTTAAACCATAAATCCGTTCTTTAAGGATGGGGTCTTTGCCGTTCCATAGCGCTAGGGCAAAACACAAATACTGTTGATCATCACAAATACCCAAAATACCATCTTCGCCCCAACGGTAAGTACGCGATCGCGCCTGGTCATGGGTAAAATAATCCCACGCTTGTCCATCCGGGCTATAGTCTTCTCGTACTGTTCCCCACTGTCGCTCACTTAGGTAAGGACCCCAGCGTTTCCAATGGATAATGTGATTGCGAGCTTCTTCCAGTCTTTGATATTCTTCAGTCATAACTCAGGCCAGCTGCATCGCTTTTAAAGTTGAAAGTTGAAGGTTGAAGGTTATTTTATTTAAGCTTAATTGGTGGTTCGCGTAGCGTGGCCGACAGGCCAAGGTTTAAGGTTAGTTAGTTGTTCGCCTTTGGCGTTCGGTGAAGGGTAGGTTTAAGATTAGTTGGTTGACGCTTAGTTGGCTTTGCTGGACTCCCGCTTCCCCTGCATAAATTAAACCATCGTTATCCAAGTGAATGCTGTAGCGAGTTCCCCGACGATGCCAGTCAATTACCTCTTCTAGAATTGGAAACAATTCCGCTATCAACCTCTGATCTTGCGTCGCTTCGTAATAGGCACGGATTGCCTCGAAATACCAGAGCGTAGCATCCACGGTGTTGTATTCTGCTTCCGTTCCTACATCTGGGAAGAGATTGGGTAACATCCCTTGATCTATATAACGGGCAAAGGTGGGAAGAATAGTGCAAGCAACGTCAGGAGGACCGGTCGAGAGAGTCAATGCTGGCAAACTAATCATGGTATCTGACCCCCAATCCCCAAACCAAGGGTAGCCTGCGATAATCGTTTTATCATCAGGTGCATCTGCTAACGGGCGGTTGACCATAAACTGGTCAGCCGTCCATACTAATTGCGGATCCAACTGGGGGTAGTTTTGAGATTGTGGGCAGCATCCCAACCCTTGATTAATGTCATTGGTAATTTTGGTAATTGTTAGTTTAAAATTGGTACTTGGCGAGTACCAATTTTAAATTAGTTTAAGTTAATTTAAATTAGTTTAAATTAGTTTAAGATTATTTGTTCATAGCAACGATTTCCGCAATATCCATAGAGCAAATCATCACAGCAGTGTCCTCAAAACTTACTAAGTTAAGATGATCCGGATTATCTATCAACTGTTGTGCTGCTAAAAAGCCAGCAATTGTCCAGGTTTGAACTTTCCTAGCTTTCTTGCCAATCAGGCGACCATTTTTACCATCATAGTACTCTGGCCAGTTATCCTTAAGCAGGCATTGGGCAGCAATGGTTAAGGCTTTACGAGCCAGTTCAGATTTGCCAGTTTTTTGTGCTGCTGCTGCTAATTCCCACAACAAGAACGGCCAATTCCCCGCATTATGGTAAGACCAAGGAGTATTTTTGGGATCACAACCTGTGATAATTTGCCAATCGCGACCTTCCAAAGCCGGAAAACAAACTTTCATGGGCATTTCTCCCACTAAATCCTCCCAGCGTTGCTCGATCAAGTCCATAATGGCTTGGGATTGTTCTTCAGTAGCTAGGGAAGTAATAATTGCCATTAAATTACCTTGGGCAAAAAAGCGAAAATCCATCCGCCCTGGTCCAAGGTTACCCACAAAATATCCCCCTGAATCTGGCAACCATTGCATTAGCCAATCTGGAATAGTGTCAGCATAGACATTAAACTTATTGATTGCGGCTTCACCGAACTCTTCCACATCGTAGCGATAGATTTCCTTGAGGCGGTCTAAATTCAACCAATAGTAATTCCGAATATGATAAGTCAGATGACCCAAGCGCTCCTTGACCACAGGAACATAATCATCCTCTGGCAACAATAACTCACTCGCCGCCTGCAACGCAGTGTAGAATAGGGCTTGAATATCCAACGGATACCCATCAACTCCCATCCGTCGGTCAATCATGAAGGCACCATCCGGCACCAACATCGTGGGAAACAGATCAAATCGCTTAGTCAGACACAGATCTAGAACTAATTTGATTCCCCGTTGGAACCGTGTCTGGTGGGCAAGGGCTTGATCACCAGTTGCCTTGACATAAGCCCTTAACACCAGCAGCCACCACAAGCCAGAATCTACTGGAGCAACTCGTGCGATCGCATGTTCCCCAAAATCCGCCCCTAAATACTCCTGTTCCTTCTTATGTATCACTTTAAAGCTCGCTGGCATCAATCCAAGACCCGCCTTAAAGCAATCCATATGCTTTTCACGGCTTTGAAGCCCTAGGGTTTCGATCAGGAAATTGCGCACAATTTCTCCCTTGCCCCTCATCAGCAATGCCATAGCCGACACCGCGAAATCCCGGGTAAAGCACTGGTCATAATTCAGGGCTTCCATATCCGAGTCTTTCGACGCCACTGTGCCCACGGGATGACCTTGATAATAGATAATCGAATCTTCCAGGGCTTGCCAAGCTGCCTCGATCAGATTACCTTCGCTTCCCATATAAAATTTCTCCTTTAAGTTGTCCATCTGGTTGATGCTAGCTTAACTCCTTTGAAAAAATCCTGGAGTACTTGGCTCGGATATCGAAAGACAAAGAACTTCGGGAACTTCAGATCAAGGAACTTCGGATCAAGGAACAGGGCATAGGTCAGAAGAATTGACGCAGTTTATATCATAAAAATACTAATGCTGCAAGGTATCAGCAAACAATCTTTAAGCAAACAACCTTGGCCTATTGGCCACGCGATCGCGTTCAACTTTCAAGCAAACAACCTTCAACCTTTAACCAAACAACCTTGGCCTATTGGCCACGCGATCGCGTTCAACCTTGGCCTATTGGCCACGCTTCGCGAACAACCTTGGCCTATTGGCCACGCGATCGCGTTCAACCAACCTTGGCCTATTGGCCACGGGTGCGCGTTCAACATTCAACCAAACAACATTCAACCTTCAACCAAACAACATTCAACCTTCAACCAAACAACATTCAACCTTTAACCAAACCACCTTGGCCTATTGGCCACGCGATCGCGTTCAACCTTTAACCAAACCACCTTGGCCTATTGGCCACGCGATCGCGTTCAACCTTTAACCAAACAACATTCAACCTTTAACCCTATTGAATTTAGTCACTCAGGACTGGCTCAAGTAACATTGCCGTACCGACAGGAAAGGGATAGGATATATTTTCGGTCAGGGCAGACACTCGATAAAGCATCGCTCCCCCTTCTCGATTTTGTTCTACCCCATCCATCACAATGCGCAGAACATTGCCTGGTTTAACAGGTTCATTCAAGGTCACCGTAAGAGCGGTACCACCTTCAGCACTCTTAGAAACTGCTGTGGTTGCTGGCACTCTCTCACCAAACTGATTAGTAACCTTTGCTTTGCGAACACCAGCGAGATTGGTACACTCAATCACAAGAGCATTAATGGGAAAGGCAGCCACAGCAACGGTAATAAAATGCCTATCCCCTGCAGCTCCAGCAATTCCAGCACTGGCAACATAGGGAGCATTCGGCACAAAACCGGCTTGAGCCTGAGCTACTGGCACCAGACTGGGGATGGCTATAGGCAGCACAGATGCGGCGAATGCTAGGGCTGAAACTGCTCCGAAAACTGGTTTTTTCATCACTCAATCGTCTTGGGATACCAGACTTAAACAACGTTGAGTTGATTTTAAAAAAGACCTATCGAAATTGTCTGCCTGAAAAAATCGGTAATTTGACCTAGATTTGACTAGGCCATCTGCTGGTAATTTTCGTAAAAAATTGGAAAAAATTGCTTGATTGGACGGAAATTTTGGCAATTCTATGTCAAAGTAAAACTAGTGTTTGGTGTGTTGGCTTTCAACCTCATCAATGATGGCAGACGAAGCCCTAGCTGTTTTGGACACAATTTTGCCCGATTACTCCTTCAGTAACCTTCAAGAGACCGTCTTCTGTGAAGTTTGGGAAGGGAAGACTTACGCTGAGATTGCGGAAAGCTGCGGGTATGAGCATAGTTACATTAGAGATGTAGGATTCAAACTTTGGCAACGTCTGTCTGTGGCTCTCAAACAAAAAGTTACCAAAAGTAATGTCCGCTCAGTTTTGAGGCGGTACTCCCGAGCTCAGCTATCCTCTCTAGGGATTTATGGCTATCAGGACAGGATAAAAACCAGCGTCGGGAATTCCCTATCCCCTGCTCTGGTACCAGAGCTAGACTTTCCCAGTGGTCCGGTACCACTAAACTCCAATTTATACATCGAACGTCCTCCCATTGAAGCGCTCACCTACGCAGAAGTTAGCAAACCAGGTAGCCTCATTCATATTAAAGGCCCCAGACAGAAAGGAAAGACTTCCCTAGTGCGAAGGATTTTGGCTTATGCCAAGAAACAGGGCTTTCGTACTGTTAGTTTAAGTTTACACCGAGCTGACTCCCAAGTTTTCAGCAACCTGGATAAGTTCTTACGTTGGTTTTGTGCCAACGTCAGTCGGCAATTGGGTTTATCCCTCCAACTCGATCACTATTGGGATTCTGACATTGGCTCTAAGGTGAGTTGTACCACTTACTTTGAAGACTATTTGCTAGAGCAAGTCGATAGGCCAATTGTTATTGCTTTAGATGAAGTTAATCAAATTTTTGAGTATCCAGAACTTTCTAGGGATTTTCTGTCTTTGCTACGCTCTTGGTATGAAGATGCTAGGGAACTGGAAATTTGGCAAAACGTAAGATGGGTGATAGCTCATGCTACAGATGTATATGTGCCACTAAAACTTAATCAATCGCCCTTTAATGTTGGCCTAGCCATTAAACTCCCAGAATTTACCAATGAGCAAGTGCTAGACTTAGCCCAGCGTCATGGTTTGGATTGGGCAAAAGGTGACCAAGCCATGAAACGTCTTGCTCCTTTAGTGACTATGGTAGGTCGTTGTCCCAGTTTAATTCGTCTTGCCCTTTATCATCTCACTAAACAGGATGTTAGCTTAGAACAATTACTAGAGGAAGCCCCAACTCAAACTGGAATTTATAGTAACTATTTGCGTTACTATCTAGCCGCTTTGCTACCCCATCCTGACCTAGTCGCTGCTTTTAAGGAAGTAGTCATGGCCACAGAAAGTGTGGAATTAGAAGCACTAACTGCCTATAAATTGGAAAGCTTGGGTTTGATCAGAATTCAGGGGAATCGAGCCACAGCTAGCTGCGAACTATATCGTCTATTTTTTAGAAATCAATTTCTGAATGGCATAAGAGTTAGTGGTTATTAGTTATTAGTCATGTCAACGAGATACAAAAAAAGCGATCGCCTAGCGTGACCTACGGTCAATCGCGAAGCGTGACGGGTCGCACCTGTGGAATAGGCATCTTGCCTGTTCGGGGATTTTTTGGAGCGGGCAGGATGCCCACTCTACTCCGATCCATTCGTTTGATTCAGCAACGCCATCCTAGTCACCAATTTACGATTAGATCTAACTAGTGGAGGTAAGCGGACTCGAACCGCTGACATCCTGCTTGCAAAGCAGGCGCTCTACCAACTGAGCTATACCCCCAGGCAAAGACAACTTAAGCTAAATTAAGCTTAGTTAATCAACCGCACTTTTGTTATTATACAACATACAAATGGAAAGTCAAGCAAGATAGCCAAAAAATTTTCCTATAGACATCGCAACAGTACTATTACCATAGCAGGTTAGTGCGGGGTGTTACCATACGTCAGAATAGTAAATAGTGAGGCACTTTCCGACTCAGGACTCAAAACTCAGCACTATTTTCACCCCTTAACCGGATCATGACCCAGGTAGTTGCAACATTTTACAAATTTGTCAAATTGCCAGACTTTGCGGATAAACGACCCTCCTTGCTAGCCCATTGTGAAGCTCAAGGCATCACAGGAACCATTCTCCTCGCAGCAGAAGGCATTAACAGCACCATCGCAGGCTCCCGTCAAGCCATTGATTCAGTCCTAGCGTTCCTCCGTTCCGATCCCCGTCTGGCCGACTTACAGCATAAAGAATCCTACACCGACTCCCCCCCATTCAACCGCCTGAAAGTCCGGTTAAAGAAAGAAATTGTTACCATCGGTTTGCCAGAGGTTGACCCCAATCAACAGGTAGGTACCTATGTTAAACCCCAGGACTGGAATGCTCTAATTTCAGATCCAGACGTAGTACTGATTGATACTCGCAATACCTATGAAGTAAATATCGGAAGCTTCAAAGGTGCCCAAAATCCCCATACTGACTCATTCCGACAATTCCCTGATTATGTTCGCCACCACCTCGATTCCACCAAAGATAAAAAAGTAGCCCTGTTTTGTACAGGGGGTATTCGCTGTGAAAAAGCCTCATCCTTTATGTTGAGTCAGGGTTTTAAACAGGTCTATCATCTCAAAGGTGGCATTCTCAAGTATTTAGAACAAGTCCCAGAAGACGAAAGTTTATGGGAGGGGGAGTGCTTTGTCTTCGATCAACGGATTGCTCTCAAGCACAGGTTGGAAGCTGGAACCTACCATATGTGCTACGGTTGTGGAAATCCAATTTCCCAAGCTGATCTCAATTCCCCTAAATATATCAAAGGTATTTGTTGCCCTTACTGTTTTGATGATTTCACCAAGGAAGCATAGACGTCAGTGGTCAGCGGTCAGTGGTCAGCGGTCAGCGGTCAGCCGTCAGCCGTCAGCCGTCAGCGGTCAGCCGTCAGCGGTCAGCCGTCAGCGGTCAGCCGTCAGCGGTCAGCGGTCAGCCGTCAGCGGTCAGCTGACGTAACAGAGATTAAACCAATGCTTACCTGTTTGATTCAAAAGCACCTCAAGTAGCACCATCTGTAGCGCATTAGCACCTCAAGTAGCGTGCCCGTAGCGCTTAAGCTGATAACTGATAACTGATAGCTGATAGCACCTCAAGTAGCGTGCGCGTAGCGCTTAAGCTGAATGCTTACCTTCATACTTCTGACTTCATACTTCTGACTTCTGACTTCTTTAGCGCTAGGGTCAATCCATCAGCAATCGGTACCAAACTAAGGGTTACCCGTTGGTCTTGAGATAGCTTTTGATTAAATGCTCGAATTGCCTCAGTTTTGTTATCGACTACCTCAGGATCTGCTACTCGCCCCGACCAGAGGACATTATCCACAGCAATTAGTCCACCATTACGCACCAGTTTCAGTGCCTGCTCGTAGTAGTTTTCGTAGTTCCGTTTATCTGCATCAATGAAGGCAAAATCAAACGTACCTGCTTGTCCCTCTTCCAGCAACCGATCCAGAGTGTCCAGTGCTGGGGCAATTTGCAGGTCAATTTTGTGAGCTACTCCGGCTTGTTGCCAGTAGCGACGTGCGATCGCAGTATACTTCTCACTGATATCACAAGCAACCACCTGGCCGTCTGGTGGCAAAGCTAAGGCTACAGCTAAAGCACTATAGCCCGTAAATACCCCCACCTCTAGAGTTTTCTTGGCTCCCATCAACTGCACTAGTAAGGCCATAAACTGCCCCTGTTCAGGAGCTATTTGCATCATACCCATGGAATGCTGTGCTGTTTCCAGCCTCAGCTGGGTCAAAACTTCTGGCTCTCTTAGAGAAACAGATTTTAAGTAGTCGTAAAGCTGCTTGTCTAGTCCAAAGGTTTGATTAGCCATTGATATTTAGTTTGCTCAAAGCTATTATTTTCCAGAGGTTGCTCAATCTATAGCGTTGATCATACTTATGAGGTACCTTCAAGTTTCTTATACCAAGTTGCGGTCAAAGGTACAACTTTCTCTTCCGCCAATCTCCCTATCTCCCTATCTCCCCATCTCCCCATATTCCCCTCCTGGGAGGGGTTAGGGGTGGGTCCCTATCTCCCTATCTCCCTATCCAACCAATCTACTCTCTTTGAATGCAACTCGGTATTACCCCTACTCCCGACTCCCGACTCCCTACTCCCTTTGCTAAATGATAGTATTCATCGTTAATTTTTCATCAGTCCATGTTGCTTTGGTTATTCCTTGCTGTTCCCTATTGGTGGGATGATTTGTACAGTCTCGCGATTAAACCCCAATAAATAGGGATAATACGGTATTTAATACCATAAAACAGACATTGACATTTTGCTAGCGCTAGAGTAAGATTAAAGTATACGATTCAGAATTAACGATGCCCAAGAAAATAGGAGCAACTAGAAAAATATCGACTCAAATCGTCCCCGTAGTAGGGATGACTGAGTCGGTTAAGACAGAGTTGTTGTTCACAATGAAAAAATTGGGCATTGTCAGATCTGAGTCTTACAACAAACTGGGAAGCATTAATCACTGGGGACTGGACTGGAAAAAGGCCATCCCGGAAGTAAAGAGTTTCAGGAATCCCGACAGCTTAGGGCTGCCTGCTAAATTAATGGATTGGGCTATTAATGATGTAGCAAAAGCCATTACGGCTCAGCAGGCAGCCTGTATAGATGCAGTAGCAAAAAGAATCTACAGAAGGTTCCCTGGAAAGGAAAATCAAAATAAACGAAAGGAGCTTTGCAAACAGCTTAAGACCGTTGCTTTTCTGGACAATCCTCTTCTACACAGACTTGTTAGAAGGTTTTTCCAAAGAGGACATTCTTGGATTAAAAACCAGATCGTCTATCAACAAGTGGGTTACAAATGTAAAAGGCTTTACCGTAACACTTACCAGTTAGAATTGGCGGGATTAAGGAGAGGGAAGAGGAACAGGATAGTTGTTAGATCTAATCGAAAAATAAAAGGACAAATCAGACTGATCCATAATCAACTCCTGCAAAAATTTGAAATCCACTTTCTGGTAGACCATGGAACCGTAGAAATTCCCTCTGAACGTCGAAGTCTCGGTGTAGATAAGGGTTACACGGAGGCTTTCTATGATTCAGACGGTCAGGCACACGGCAAAGATCTGGGAAAAGTCTCTACTAAGAAATCAGATCGCATATGTGCCAAGAACCGCAACAGAGGGAAACTTTGGGCACTTCACAGAAAGCTAGAGAAAATAGATTCAGTTAAATCGGCTCGAATACTTGAAAACAACCTAACTAGAAAAACGGAAAATCGCCGTTACAGAAAAAATCAAGCAGAGTTGACGGCGATAATAGGAGCAGCCTCTAAGTCTCTTTTCAATGGAGAATCTTTAAAGGTCTTTGCTGTTCGCGTAGCGTGGCCTACGGCCTCAGATTTAACACAACCAATCAGAAATAAGCGCCAGTCTAAAGCCGTGTCCCGCAAACTCAATAGTTGGATGAAAGGAGTGATGCGTGATTCTTTGCAAAAATGGGCTGATTGGACTGGCTCGGTTGTTACAGAAGTTCAGCCTAGTTACACGTCGCCAATTGACTCCAGGAATGGCACCCTGTTGGGCAAAAGGACTGGGGACAATTTTACCGGATTTGATGGGGTCGTGTTGCAGGCTGACCATAATGCTGCCAAAAACATCCTTGCTCGCGGTACCGACTTCGAAATTACTCGGTACATGAGTAAAACCGAGGTACAGGCGGTGTTATTGCGTCGTACCGCGCGTTGGTTGAAAGGAATGGGACTGAGTTTAGTTGATGCAGTTGAACTTGGTTGGCTTGACTGTAAGCATACTAAAACTCAGGCTTTCAACCAACTCCTCATCGAGATGTGAGGAACGCCTAGAAAGACGAGTGGCAGGTTTAACTCCAATTACTGCATGACCACTCCTCCCTCAGGCAACAATAAATTGCACCTTGACCGTTTTGTACGGGTTCATCCCGATTAATTACGGTTTAAGAGTATCTCGAACTTCCCCTAGCCATAGGGAAAGTAAATCCTTATCCTGGAAACAGCAAGTGCTCAATTAAGGGCTGAGGGCAAAAAGCAAGACATGGGACGTATATTTATTTCAGCAGGTCACGGTGGCATGGAACGTGGTGGTCTTGACCCAGGGGCGATTGCCGGTGGGACAACGGAAGCCGAAGAAATGATTGGGCTGCGAGATATGGTGGTGCCAGAATTGCGATCGCGTCGGTATGAAGTATTATCTGTTCCTGATGAATTGAGTTTAAAGCAGACAATTCAATGGATTAATGACCGTGCTGGTTTTGGTGATGTAGCGCTAGAGATTCATGCTGATGCCTTTTCCAATCCTAACATCCGAGGTGCCTCTGCTTTTTACATTTTCAATAACACTGAGCGCAAGAAGCATGGTGAACTAATGCTGCGCTATTTGATCACACGCCTTCCTGAACTGCCCAATCGAGGAGCAAAACCCGATACGGACTCAGGTGTTGGGCGTCTTGCCTTTTGCCGTGATGTTATCCTGCCCTCCCTACTGCTCGAAGTTGGCTTTCTGACTAATCCCCAAGACCGTGCTCTGCTCCAGAATCGACGTCGTGACATGGCCAGAGGCATAGCTGATGGACTTGCCCAATGGAGTAGTTTGATATCTGGTGAACAGCCACCCGATCAACTCAATCCCGTTTATCCCATCATTGATATTAAAATCAATAATCAGACTTACGATGATCGAGGTGTTCTAATCAATAGCAATTCTTACATTCCCATTGACCTAGCCGATCGCCTAGGAGTGGATTTGACCACCGCCGAGAATGTCCGTCGTGTGCAATATCGGGGAGTCGTTTATGTTAAGGCCATTGAACTAAGAGATTATAACATCTTTGTCGGTTGGGATGCTCCTACCCGCACTGTGATTTTGCGCTCAATTTCCCAGAAAATCTGTCCAGGTCTGATTGACCGGATCATGGGTCATGGTAGCACCTCCGAAGTCCAGTTACAGATATTTCTTAAAAACAATAATCAGAACGCCCTGACTGAGTTTCCTGACCTAGCTAGGCTCTATCGAGAAGAAGCCTCGGTAGAGGGAGTCAACTATGACATTGCCTTTGCCCAAGCTTGTGTAGAAACTAACTTCCTACGCTTTAGCGATCGCCTTAGACCTGAGCAAAATAATTTTGGTGGTTTGGGAGCAGTGACTAGTGAGGAAGAAGCGACTTTTCCTAGCGCTAGAATTGGAGTACGTGCCCATATCCAACATTTGAAAGCCTACGCCAGTCAGGAACCCCTAGTCCAACCCTTGGTCGATCCCCGGTTTCGCTTCGTTACCCGAGGGATTGCTCCCTTAGTTGAACAGCTCAGTGGCCGCTGGTCAGCTGACTTAGATTATGGCAAGCGAATTATCGCCGTTGTCAGGCGTTTATATGAAGCATCTAACTTGCTTTGATCCCGATTCCCGATTCCCGATTCCCGATTCCCGATTCCCGATTCCCGATTCCACCTCAAGCAGCCCTCTAACTCAGCGCTGCAAGCGCACTACGCATTTAGATGTTTGACATTCCTAAACTCCAAAACTTAGTCATAGTTTACTTCTGACTTCTGACTTCTGACTTCTGACTTCTGACTTCTGACTTGCGCTATAACTACTAAGCTGTCTTGAAAAACCGGATAATTTCTCGGACATTATCCAGAAATTGACTATCTGTAGTTAATTGTGCGATCGCATTTTCAGAATCCCGAGCTAAACGTTGGTGTTCCGCATTGTTATTAGCTTCCAGTTGTGCCATTGATGCTTCAAGTTGGGCTAAGCCTTTGCGAGTCTCTTCCCAGTAACGCTGATGGGTTGCCACCCAAGAGTAAGGTTCTTCTGGGTCTAGTTTCTCTTCTAGACCTTTGACAGTTCTTTCGAGAGCTTCAAAACGATTCTGTAGTTCCATTACATCTCGGCGAGGATACTTAAACTCTTGCCGGATCATCCTTAACCGGGCTGCTAAATACTGGTAAAAACGTACCGCTGGACGCAAAGCAGTTAAAAGCAAAGCTGCTCCCGAACTGACGTAGCCTACAGCACTAATCCCAGTGGCAGCAAGGATGTACAGACCCACAGCAGATAACAGGTGAAGGGCGATTGCTACGGTTAGCGATCGCTTAGCTATCATTTCCACATAGTTTAATTGCTTCGGGTCAACCGCAATCTCATTTGCCCTGGAAGCCGACCCCTCTGCTAAAACTTCCCTAGCTTCCAAGTGGACATTCCACGGAACTGTCACAATCACCAACAGCCACCAAAAGCTAGCCACACCAATTATCCAATCTAGGAAATGACCAGTACTAATGTGCAACCATTGCAACAGCCCAAACACCAATAGAGTTAGAATTCCTAACCCAGTCCCTACACCAGCAATATTAAATAACATCCTAGCGACCTCCGACGGATTTTCAGCCTTGATCCCATCATGCTTAGAGATAACCCTCAGGCTCGAAAACCTTGTGATAGTTTCGCTAGCTTCACACTGATATTAGGTAAGTATTCAGCTATCAGCCGTCAGCTGTCAGCTAATCAACGGTCGGTAGTTGCTAGTGGTGCTTTAGGGACGGACTCACCCTCATTTTCTCGGTAGCCAGTGTTGGGACAGTCCGCTCCGAAAATTGTCACGGGCAAGATGCCCATTCCACAACAAGATGCCCATTCCACCCACCAGGTCAAACAGCTTTTAGGAGATGCACCCTGCTCCTTTTACTCATCCGACCCCGTGCAGTTAAAGCCCCTGATAGCACCTGAAGTAGCACCATCTGTAGCCCATGAGCTGATACGCGACACGCTGATAGCTGATAGCTTATGTGTCCTTAGCTACTTTTGCTCAAATTTTATTAATCAAAATTAAAACTTAAACCATTAGAACCAGAAACATTTAATCTGAAAGTTAATCATTATAGCTTGAAGCAGTCGTCTTAAAATTGACAAATCCTAAAAGCCTAGTACAGATGCTGAAAAACAGAGGTAAGTAGCATGAAGAGTTCTTTAAAACAAAAATTACCACAAAAACTAGCCACCTTCGCCACCGTTGCCCTAGCCACTGCCTTCTCAGCAATCAGTCTTGGCAACCAAACCTCCGCCGCTACCTTTGAGCAAAAACAAGTTGAACAAGGCAAGTTTATTGCTGTAGCTCAACCCTTTGGCGCAAATTCCCATCAATTGCTGATCATAGAGCAAAAATCCAACAAGCGAGCCTGTTGGAGCGAGAGTGGTACTAACCCAGTGATCGTAGACCCACTGCTGTTGAACTTTGACTTTACTGGCATTTGCGGACGCAGTACTGATAGCAATGGCTATTCCATGCGCATGGCGGGTGAAGACTTAGGACTTGATTACATCCTTAGCATTGTTGAGCGTAATGGTGAACTGTTGCTAGTGGGTAAGCACCGCCTTGATCGTAAAGCTCCTGAAGTAATCATCGGTAGAACTGGTGGTATTCGCCAGGGCTTTATGAAAATTTTTCTGCAGCCCGGTTGGGAATTTGCCAAGAGAATGTTCAATGGCAGAGAGCTAGGTCACGTCTACCTTGCTACTAACACACCCCTAGGTAACACAGGAAGTACTGATCCATCCAAGCTTCCTCCACTTCCGCCACGAGAAACCTCTAAATTTCGGGATATTGCTACTGATGTCTATGCCTCAGAAATTGAAAAAGCCGTAGCAATGGGATTTATTGCTGGATTTCAGGACAATACCTTCAGACCCCAAGGGTTTCTCACCAGAGAACAACTCGTGTCTATGGTCATTGAAGGCTTAGGTAAACTGCCAGGTGCTAATATTACTGTCCCCACTCAAGCATCAGGAAGGCCCTATCAAGATGTTGAAGCTGGGCGCTGGAGTGCTGCCAAAATTCAATGGGCAAGGGACAATAATATTGTTAGTGGCTATCCTGATGGCACCTTTCGACCAAATAAGTCCGTAACTCGTGCCGAATTGATGGCAGTACAAAAAAAAGCTGCTGAATTTGCCAAAAACCTCCAAGGGCAACCAGGGGTACTCGTTTCTAATGGGTCAGTCACACAATTTTCCGACACCGAAGGTCACTGGGCTGTCGCTCTGATTTCTGAAATGTCTGCCTACTGCCAAGTTGCATCTCCCCTAAACGAAAGGGGTAACGCTTTCTTCCCCAATTCTGAAGCACGCCGGAACTATGCCGCTGCTGCTACTCTGCGCATGCTCAACTGTGTCCAGCAGCCCATTACTCAGAAGTAGCACATTATCCTTTAAGAAGGCCACAAGAAACGTCTGTTGATCAGACCTCAAGTAAACAACGTAAGCTATCAGCTGATAGCACCTCAAGTAGCGTGTGCATAGCACATTAGCTGATAGCTTACATCACCCCATTATATCAATTCCGGTAGCCTGGGATTGATCACAAACCCGATTGAATACTGCCGCAAAGTCTCTATTTTATTCCTCCCTTCCTGAACTCTGCCTCTTGGCCGTTTTCCTTCTCTTCTATCCAACATATAAAGATGTAAACGAGAGCTCTATAGCAGAAGTCAGAAGTCAGAAGTCAGAAGTCAGAAGTCAAACTCTTGCGCTTACTTAGGTTTGAGACTTTTGTCATGTCCGCGCCTGCCCTGGCGACTGCTATAAAAGTGAAGACTTTAATAAATCCGTAAAAAAAACTGTAAAGATTTGATTAAGCAAGGAGTTTTATAGTGACATGGAATCATAATTATGTCATCTATAGTAATGTAATTTTTTTTTTAGACAATTTAGATAATTCTTATGAAGTCTAGTTTTAGCTATTGTCCAATAAGAAGCATGAGAAATTTCTTAATTTATTTAATTGAAAGTGAATAAGATTTCGATTACCCAAAGTTTCAGATCCAATCTAGTAATTGGGATTTAGCAATTCCTGTAGTAATTGTGATAATTTTTGGATCCAGATCTGCTGTTCCCTACTCCCTACTCCCTTTGCTATAGAGCATAAACTCCAATACTAATTTTCCATAACACCAAAAACTACTCGGATCTCTTTCCTACTGTTCCCTATTCCCTGTTCCCTATTCCCTAAAAAGGAGAGGATAATAGTAATTATGCCAACATTTGAGGCAGAAGACACAACTAGGCTGAGTTTAGAAAACTACATAGTTTTTGATAGTGACATTGCTTCCGGTGGTCAAGCTATCGAGATTCCCAAAACCAATACTACTGAACAAGGATTCATTCGTTTAACCTGGACAGAAGATGACGGTCCTGCTGGTAACTATAATTTTAAGATTGCCTATTTTGATGAATCAGATGGCCGATCTACCCTGACACTTCGTGTCAACGATATCCCGATTAGTAGATATATTTTCAATAAAAACCCAGGAGAACAGGACAATCCACCCATAGACACACCCAATTCTGGTAATTATATCGGCTTGACTGGTTCTATATTTGATGGTTTATCCAATCCTAATCCTGTCTTTAAAGACGTAGAACTGGCTCCAGGGGATCAGATTGAAATCTCTGCCGTGGCAGATAGTTTGGGGAATCAAACCTATGAACTAGCACGAATAGACGTTATTGAAATAACACCAGCACTGGAAGCTGGCCCAGTTATTACTTTTCCTGAACTTACCATTACCCCTACTGATGGCACATTAGCCGAAACTGTGCCAAAAAGTGGTGGTATCACCATCACCCGTACCGGAGACATTAGTCAAAGCCTAGAGGTAACTTACACGGTCAGTGGCACCGCTAGCTCCTCAGATTACAAGCCCATCCTAACCGGTACCGTTACTATTCCAGAAGGTCAGGAGTCAGTAGATCTCAAGCTCACCCCAATCGCCGATGGAATAGTAGAAGGGGAAGAAACTGTAATTATTACCCTTGAGAATAGTCCCGACTATCAATTAGGTGAGACTCCCAGTGCCACTTTCACCATTACCGACAATGACCAATCCACCATCACCGAGAGTGTGACTATTTTCTGGCGTAATGACGAGACCGGAGTCAATGGTGCTTGGTTGATGGATGGTCTCGACTTAGCTCAAGCCGTAACAATTCATTCACCAACAGAACCAGCCGACAGTCCCTGGCAAATGCAGGGTGCAGGGGATTTCAACAGTGATCAACAACAGGATCTTCTCTGGCGTAATAGCTCTACTGGTGAAACTGGCATCTGGTTGATGGCAGGATCGGTGTTTCAGAATGCAGTGTCCATAACCCCAACTCTAGGCTTAGACTGGGAGATTCGTGGCACGGAAGATTTCAACAGTGATCAACAACAGGATATTCTCTGGCGCAATACTTCCACTGGGGAAAATAAAGTCTGGCTAATGAATGGCACCAATGTCGCTCAGGAGGTGTCCATTCCATCGGAACCAGTCACTAGTATTTGGGAAATGAGGGCAGCGGGAGACTTGGATGGAGATGGTGATGGGGATATTATCTGGCGCAATACTCAAGACCAAACTATTTACTATTGGAGGATGGAAGGGACTCAGTACATTGAATCAGTGTTGATTGACTCACCAATAAGTATTGGTCAGGAGGTAATCCATGGTACCCTCGACATCGATGACAATGGTTTCGATGATATCCTCTGGCGCAATCTCGACGATGGACAAAATAGTGTCTGGCTGATGAATGCTAATGGGTTCGATCGCCTGGAGAGGCTTGAGCCAGTAACTGATCCGAGTTGGCAAAGTTATGTTTAAATACGTAATTTCAATTACCTAAGTATTTAGCCAAGGGCAATCAGCTAAAGCCCTTGGCGCGTTAGCTGATTGCTTACATGTAGAGACGTTATATAGCGTTTACACATGAGATGTAAACCTGTATGGTCTTTTTTTATTGGAGAATAAAACTCCGGATCTGTTTCCCCTCTTACCTTTTGCCTCTTGCCTCTTGCCTCTTGGCCTTTGGGAGTATGTTCACAACTCAAATATAAACTATATAGCTATCAATTTTAAATATTTATAAAAGTTCAAGATTTATAAAATAATCATTTTTGCTTAGGACTTACCCAAAACTGGACTCGAAACCCTATCACTCTAAGGGCTATCACTCCAAAGGCCATAAGTAGTAGGTTACCTTATTAAGGCACCTTACCAGTATAATTACTGCCTAATCCATGTTTATAATAAAACCTATGGTTCGATTATAAACATGGATTAGTTTTCGATGAAAGATAAACTCAATATTTTTATATTAGTTATTTTCTGGATAGTTATATGTATGTTGTGATCTCTAGCATTTTTCAATTAGGTGAGGTACATAATTTTTGGATTTTAGGGAACAGGGAACAGCGGCTCTGGGAATAGGGAATAGGGAATAGGGAATAGGGAATAGGGAATAGGGAATAGGGAATAGGGAATAGGGAATAGGGAATAGGGAATAGGGAATAGGGAATAGGTAATAGGGAATAGGGAATAGGGAATAGGGAATAGGGAATAGGGAATAGGGAATAGGGAATAGGGAACAGGGAACAGCGGCTCTGGGAATAGGTAA